>CAYJRI010000051.1:0-6651 GCA_964372435.1 Candidatus Woesearchaeota archaeon
TGTTTGATATGTGCATAAGGAGGTTAGTTTAGTCCGGAATTTAGCTAATCACCATGAAGTAATCTAACCCACAGAATTATCCATAATTATGTTGTTTCATCATTAATCTTAAATAGCTTCTTTATTGAGGGAAAATATGAAGTTAGATGATCTTGTGAGACATTTGCTTAAAAGTGAGAAAGGAAAGCAATTGGTGCTTGGGCTTGCCCACCTCGAGGACCAAGACTCTATGATGTATATGGATGTGTTCAAGCAAGAAGAAGGAACAAAACAAGAGTATAATATTCTTCATTTCTTTGCGCAGCAGGAAATTCTCTCAGAGAATCATAGTGCTAGTGAAAGAGGCGGGAAATACTCGGTTTTTCGCATTACAGAGAAGGGCAAGCAATATTTTCGCGAATTAAAATTAAGGCCTTGACCATTATAAGTATTTATGGCTCTTCTTGTTCGAGATGATAGAGTTGGGAGGATGCCTAAAGAGGTCAGCGATTTTAGCAAATGCTATCTATCGTCCTTCTTGTTCTAGATAATAGAGGGCTTTTTCCCATGCTGGAAGGATGATTTCATTCCAGATTCTTTCTTCTTCGTTTCTTTCAAGTTGGGTTTCTTTTCTTGGAGAAAGGGAAGGCTGATAAGGTGGTTCTCGGATAGGGAAGGGAGTAGGATACTCAAGAGGTAAGACAAGAGGTTCTGGAGTGAAGATTTTCTCTGGTCTTGCTAGAGTAAGAGCTGAGTTTGTTTTGCTTTCAGGTTGAACATCTCGGTACGAATACGAACTTTCGTCAATGGTATTGGGGACGAGGCTCAAGATAATGACGAGAGAGGTTTTCTTCATTTCAGAATTTTTCAACTGGTTTTATGGGTTTTTCTTTTACGTAGATGATATTGTTTTTTACTACTGTCGTGTATGCAGGAATTGCGTCTTCAAATCCAGGAGCGCCGCACCCATCTTTAATGCTGAATGCCCAGCCATGCCACGGGCAGACAACGTAGCTTCCTGCAATTCTTCCTTTGTCGATGGGCCCTTTTTGATGAGCGCAGTATGCTGAAAATGCATAATACTTATTTTCTACGCGGTGAATTGCAAGATATTTTTTTATGGGAGGAATGTATACTTTCTTTCCTTCATTTTGCTTGAATTCTTCGATCTTTATTGCTGGATAAAAAGTTTCATTTTTTTCTTGGATGGGTTGGCCTAATGATCGATAGCGTTTTCTGAGACGAAGTTCTTCGCTGATTCTTTTGATTCCTCCGACGGTGTGGGTGCCCATGACCACAATAACGATGGTGTAGAATGCAATCATGGCAGGAAGCATGTTGTAGAATTGCTTGAATTCGTTGATGATAAAGAAGATGTGGAGAGTAATGGAGATGTAGGCAATCCAGATGAGGAAATGCAATTGTCTCCAGGGATCAACTCTTTCTTGAGTTTTGTTTACGAGAGGAAACCAAGGAGCTGTTGCGATCCAGAATATTACAAAGAGTGAGATGATCCAACCTTTACCGAGGAAGCTGCCGTGGATCGAGTAGAACCATCCTAAGTAGAGGAGATATGAGAGAAAGACAAGTGCATGAAAGATTTTGAATTTTCTTGTAGTCATATGTTTTTGCACAGCGTCCCAGGAGGTGAGTGCTATGAAGAGGAGAATGATGTATGTTGTGAAGCCAAAGAGGATAAAGGAAGCGTAGGGACCTGAAAATGCACTTCCGATGTCTCTTTGATAGTAGAGGGTGAGTGTATTGAAGAAATGAAAGCCTGCAAGAAGAAATGTTGTCACGCCGAAAGCTCTTCGGTATTTATAGAAGGAAAATTTTTTCCTTATTCTGGAAATGGGGCCAATGAGAAATGTGAAACTGAGGAAGAGAAAGGCCATGGTCGAGGCTGTTCTGAGGGCAAGAAGGGATTGTGAAAGCTTTGCAGGATCATATTGCGAGTTGAACTGGACGAAGAAAAGATATGCTGCAAGGAAGGCAAGGAACAGGATTGTGGAGATCCAGAAATGCTCTCTACTATGAGAGAGTTTTGCCGCTATGGCAAAAATAGCGAGGAGAATGACTGCGAAAAGCATTATGTTTTGCTGCATGATGGGAACTACTGTTGAAAGGATTGAGAAGAGCATTGAGGCAATGATGATGAACCATGTGGTATGAATTCTTTTGAGAGGCATTTTTATTGCTGTGAGAGAATTTTAATGATATTTATGAGGGGAAGGAGTGAGTAGAGAATGGCAAAGATGATGAGAAGCCAGGAAAGCCATTTCCATTCGGTTCTTTTTTGCTGATTGATTGTTTCTGGCATGATTACTTGAAGAGAAGGAGTTATTTAAAGGTTAAGTTGTTGATTTTCATAATCTTCTTACTGCTTTTTCGATGAGTGTGGTGGCTTCTTGATAAGACATATTTTTTATAAAAAGGGGTTTTCCGAATTTCACAACTGTTTTGCCAAATTTTGGTACTAGTTTATTTCCTGGAAGAATATCATAGAGGCCATCAATTTTCACAGGGAAAATAGGGACATTCATATGCAATGCCAAATATCCTATACCTGACTTAAAGGTTTTTATTTCTCCATCAGGAGTTCTCTCTCCTTCTGGAAAGATTAATATGGAAAATCCTCTGTCAATCATTTCTCCTGTAAATTCAAGGCTTGCATCAGTACCAATAGCTGCTCCAAAGGGATAGGTGTTAAAGAACAAAGAGGCAAGAACTCCTTTAAATTTCCTGAGCATGCCAGAGTTGATTCCAAAAACAACCTCAGGGCTTGCAGGGATTGCTATATTTGAGTTGAGTTTCCTTATAACTAGAGGACCATCCCAAGCACTTTGATGATCACTCGCGAAAATGCAAGGGCCTTTGAGTTTGAGATGCTCTAAACCTCGATACTCTGTTGTGGTAAAGATACTGATGAAGGGAAATACAAGTATTCTCTGACCAAGAAATCTCATTATTCTTGAGATGAAAGAGAGAGGCCATGACTGAAAGGATATTCTCTGAATACGATGCTCTTTCATGAGTTTCTCGAGATCTGCTACCTTGGTGTATTGAGTTAAGGCTTCTTCCTCCACTTCAATGTCAAATACTTTTTCCAGTTCAGAAACTAATTCTACTCTTTTGAGAGAGTCCATTCCTAGCTCTGCTAATTTTTTTTGCGAAGTTATTTTTTGATGAGGCTTAAGGATTGCATGAATGATAGTAGAAAGTGTATCTTCATACTGATATTCTTTCCCTGTGCTTACCTCCTGTTGTTGTACAAGATATTTCTTTATTTTTCCCGTTGGTGTTTTGGGAAAATCAGCCTTGCTCCAGAGAGAGAAAGAGGCAATTTTTTGATGACTCAAGAGTTTTGCATTTGCTTTTTTAATGATTTCAGAGGCATTGACTTTTTTATTTAAGAGGAGGATTGCATGGATTTTTTTGTCTTTCTCTATCACGCAACTTTCCTTTACTCCGTCTAGAGTGTTTAGGACATGTTCGATATCAACTGCATATGCTTTCAAACCCGACCCTGTAATAATCACATCTTTTTTCCTTCCCTTGATGTAGAGGTAATTTCCTCTTATTTCTCCAATGTCTCCTGTTTTAAACCATTCTTGCTCAAAAGAGGCTTTGGTTTTCTCTTTATCTTGATAGTAGCCTTGCGTTACTTGTTTTCCTTTTACCAGAATCTCATGATCTTCTCCTAATTTCACTTCAACTCCTGAAGCAATTTTTCCTACACTTCCTGTTTTTGTGGGAAAGAATTTATTCGTAGAAATGATCGAGGAAGTCTCAGTCAATCCATAACCCTGGACGATGTTAATGAGTCTTTGTTTCCACCATTGCTCTAACTCTCTGTCAAGAGAAGCTCCTCCAACTCCAATGAATCTAAACTGATAACCAAGATTTCTGAGTGTTGATTTTCCTTCTAATTCTCTCTGGAGTGTTGTAAGGGTTCCTGGAACAGCAAGTATGCCATGGATTCTTTTATTTTTGATAAAGGAGATGATTTTCCTCGGCTTCAGGGTGTCAATGAAAAAAGTATGATATGAGAAGTACATGGAAAAAAATAAACCAAATACTTGTCCGAAGATATGACTGAGGGGAAGGAGAGTGAGGATGCGTAACTTTAGAGGCAAGGGAACTGACTTTACTGCAAGGAGTAAACCTGAATGAATATTTTCATATGTCAGGATGACTCCTTTTGGCTCTCCTGTTGTGCCAGAGGTATACATAATCTCCATGAGATCATCTGGTTTTACTTTCATAATGTGCTGGATAGGAGCAATGCTTTTAAGGATCTCATCGAGTTCATCGAGGTAATAGGTTTTCATTCTTAGGGAAGCGAGGCCTTTATCTTGGAAGATTGCCTTTGCTTTGACTTGATGTTGAATTCTCTGCAGGAGACCTTTGTCTGTAAGGATATCAAGAGGAACAACAATGACTCCAGAGAAGATAGATGCATAATAGACTGCAATCCACTCCAAATAATTACTGCTGAGAATAATGATGTTGTCTCCTTTGGAGATTTGTTGTTGTTTGAGCAAAGCTGCTACGCGCCATACTTTTTTGAGGAGTTCGCCTCCTGTTATAGTGGTGGTGCGATATTGTTTTTTCTGGGAGAAGATAACCTTATCATAATTCTTTTTTAAAAAATTGAGCATCAAGGCTTGGAGAGCATGCACCTTTTCCATTTCCTACTTTTGGGTTTAAAGCTAAATAAATGTTTGCATTTTCAGGCTTGGTTGAAATTTCATGGAACATGGCACGAACCTTGGCTTTGCCAAGGCGCGCTCCTGTGGAGCGCGATTCCCTGTTCTGAGTCAGAAAGATTTAATAACAATTATCTCCTGGCTCTTTTATGAGCATTATAAAAAAAGAGGAGTATATTGGCCTGATCCTGCTTTGAGAAAAGAATCCAGAGAAAGTATCATAATATCTAACGCGCAACTATGAACAGTTAGTTGATAAGTAGTAACACACCATAATGAATAATATTCCCTGTTCAACAATTGATGTTAGATACTATAGCGTAGGACATAAATAACTTACCTCGAAATTTATGTCCTCCGAATATAGCAAAAGACGAACTGGAAAATTAATTCAGTCTTTTGCTATATAAGCAAAAACCACAAAACAATTTTAACTTTCTCTCCGCCAATTTCCTTCTTCTACCAAACTTTTTCTGCCTAAAAAAGCAATCAATAGAAATCATGCTGTTCTCCAAAAGGCATTATAAATTAGGCCATCATGCCCATTTCCAGAAGAGTCATGTAAAATGTTTCCGCTTCCCTCATCAAAAGTATAGTGCGCAACCAAAGACTCCAAATTATAACTAAAGTTAAATGAGCGCTGCAGATACTGATTTCCAGAATTGACAGAAACTCCGACTCTTGACAAATCCCCATTTGTAAGATTAGATTTTTGGGTTGCATATCTCATCATTCCGTGCTGTCCAATAGGTCCGATGCACATTTTAAAATATTTCGCGCAAGCCTGCATGGTATTAACATTCCAGCTGTTAAAAGGATGAACAAACGTAAGAGGAATTTTGCCTGTATATTTAATAATATCCTCTTTGCTTCCTGAAAGATTCCCTTCGCGAGTTTGTGTTGTGTTGCACGTTCGAACAAGGTCGCAATGATTCACTGTATGGCTGGCAAGAGTCCAATTATAAACATTTACAAGAGTATTCACATCATCCCATGTAACTCTTCCGGGTTTTCCTACCCATCCTGTAATCAGCGCAGCCACTCCCTTATATCCATATTCCGCCATCAGGGGAGCAGCATCCATAATATCATCAAAACCGTCGTCCCATGTCAGAATAACAGGTTTCTCCGGCAGGCTTCCTCTTCCCTGAGTCCATTCATAATATTCAACATCTGTAATTGAAGAATACCCTAAAGAATTCAAAAGCTCGAGCAACTCGCGCATCTTTTTTTCATTTACATAAAGAGAGTCTGTACCGCTATAATCTGCAACATATTGGTGTAAACTAATAATCGGGATATATGTTAGACTCTCTTGACTAAGCTCCTTATAAATCGTAATCATCCCTCCAGAATAAACTGGCTTGCTATAAATGCGTAAATCTCCAAAAGAGCCGTTGAAATTATCTGTTGAAGTTAAAGAGCGTGCACCAACTGTTAATGGATTCTTGCCATTCAATAACATTGCTCCAGTAGAGCTATCCCTTCCCTGAAAGATTCCATTAGTAAAAGAAAAACTCACTACACCTTCCTCGTGGCTAAATCCTAACTGTGTCCAGTCAGAATTCTGGAAACTATTAGAAAGAGTTGATATTTTCTGTTGCGTTGCTCCTGAAGAATTCCAAGTGTAGAAATCAACATTCTTGGCTGTTGGATTTGTTCGTATTCCATACTCTCCCTCCTTGCCTAAAACATATCTTTGAGCAAAGTCGTTGTTATTCCGAACATACAACGAAAAGCTCAAACTCTTTGTCTTTCCAACACTCAACGCATCACTATCAGGAATCTCAACATAACCTCCTCCAAGAAACTCAAGCCAAGAATTTTCTGAGTGAGGAGTTTCGTTATTAGAAGTGTTACTATAAAGAACCAAAGCCTCTCCACCCAAGCCTGAAGGCACAACCGAGTCTGTTGTCAAAAGAATTTTATCCCATCGCACTCCATCTTCCCTCGCTCGTATTCT
>CAYJRI010000052.1:0-6611 GCA_964372435.1 Candidatus Woesearchaeota archaeon
ATAAAAGTGAAGAGAAAAAAGAAGTAAGGGGGGACCAAGAACAACTTGAAGAGAAGGCTCAAGAGAAAAAAATAACAGGAGAAAAACTCGAAGAAAAGGTTGAAGAACAGAAAGATCAGTATAAGACATATAGTAATGAAGAATTAGCTCAGATAGAATCTAAAATTAGCGAATATAAAAAGTCATTTGAAACAGCTGGTTATAGTGGCAGAGCATTAGAGCGGTTGGATATGGCATTAGATATGGCTAAAGAAGGAAAAAGATGGCGGTATATTGAAGGTCTTATTGATGTGGCAAAAAAAGAGGGTGGTTATGTGAAGGATGCTGTATATAATGCAGAAGAAAAAATAAGAGAAGTGCACTCTCAATTTATTAAAATTAAAGGCCCTAAGAGAGCGCAAGAATCTTTAGAAACTGCATTAAAAAATGCTAAATCTGGAGAGTTATGGAGATTTGTTGAATATTATCTTAATGAGGCACGAGGATATGCGAAAGAAGCTGGCATTGAATTAAGTGAATTAGCAATGAAAAATGTAAGAGAAGCATATTCGAAAGGAATAAAAGAATATGGTCCTAAAAAAGCAGCAGGACTCTTAAGAGAGGCTGCTGGAAAATTGGAGATGGGGGAATCTTTGTCTTTCATTCGGCTTAAGATTAGCGAAGCGAGAGAGTATGCGAAAGAAGCTGGTTTTAATTTGATTGAGGATTGAATTTTAGAGTCAGGAATTTTCAGAACACTTTTTGATTTTTATGATCAATTATTCCTGATTGATGGCTAAATAAAGAAGCGCGTTGGGGCTGTGATTCTGAGGACCACGAACAGGGCAGTATTTTATGTTCTTAGAGTATCCATGACGCAATCAGAAAATAGATGAAGACACTTATGATATCTTGAATAATGGTTCCTATGGGCCCGCTGCCATTGGCGGGGTCGCTTTTGAATTTCCTGAAGGTGAAGGGGATCAGAAGTCCTGTGGCAATTGAAGATAGGGTCGCGCTTAAGATGGCGATGCCGAGAATGAGGGCTATGTTGCCTTTGCTATAGAGGATAAGACTGACTATTGCGGCTGCTCCTGCAAGGATGAGCGCAATGATGGCTACGACGAGAAATTGCTTGATGATGTAACGAGAGAAATTCACTTTGCGGAAGAGCGTAAAGTCGCGAACTGCAAAGACTTCTAATTGATTCCTGACTGCATCTGCAAGGTAAACTACCAGAGGAATGAAGGTGGCAATGATAATGTTTTTCTCAAGCGTTTGCTCGAAAAAGCCAATGATTTGTGCTACGAGGATGCCTCCTAGAAGTCCGACGAGTAACCAGAAGATGCGGTGCTTGATGGATTGGAAAATAGAGATTTTTGAAATATCGTCAAAAGTTGCATGGGACTTGTGGATTCCTGCATGCTTGAATTTATCTTCGATATGCTTATAGTGGAGGATAGAGAGAATTTTGTCCTTGCTGATAACTCCGAGAAGTTTTCTTTTTTCGTCAACTACAGGGATTGCAGCAATGTTGTGTTTGAGAGAAAGATAGGCTGCATCATCTTGTTTATCTTCTGGCTTTACCGTAACAAGGGCGGTTTTGCAGATTTTGGTTACTTTTACTTTTGGGTTATAGGCGTGGACATCTTTGACTGAGAAGACGCCCGCGAGCTTTCCTTCATTGTCTGTGACATAGATATAATCAATGATTTCGAATTGCTTGCTTCTTTTCTCAATGAGTTTGCGGGCATCGCCGATGGTTTGTGTAGCTGTGACTATCGGGATTTTGCGAGTCATATGATTGCCTGCTGACCCCTTTTTCCACTTTTCAGATTGCGATTTCATTCTTTTTTATTTGGAGTTGTTATTTTTCTTCTCTTGAGTCTTTATCCTTTCTCTTCTTTGTTCTTATTCTTTCCTTGATTTTTTAGGTTATATACTTTTCTAGCGGTAGTTTTTTATAATGGTGCTGGAAGTAAGAGGTATGCGCTAATCATATAATGGCAGTATTAAAGCTTCCCAAGCCTAAGAACCTAGCGATAGGAAACAAGGTTCCTGACGCATTCACCTCCTTTTATAGAGGTATTGCAGCTCGCGGTTCTTGAGGCATTCATCTCCCTTTAAAAAGAAAGGAAAGAGCTTTTCGTCCGGGTTCGAATCCCGGTTGGCGCATTTCCGAGAAGTTTAAAAAGATTCTTTCTTTGAAAGGGTATGAAGTTTTATGTTACGACTGCTATCGACTATACGAATGCAATCCCTCATCTCGGGCATGCTTATCAAAAGATAGCAGCTGATGTTTTGGCTCGATGGCATCGATTGAAAGGGCATGAGGTGTTTTTTTTGACAGGGACTGATGAGCATGGGCAAAAGATAGCAAGAGCTGCGGAAGAAGCACGGACCACACCCCGGGCTTTTGTAGATTCCTTGAGCAAAGAGTTTAAAGAAGCGTGGGATTCCTTGGGAATTAGTTATGATCGATTTATTAGAACTACTGATGATGACCATGAGGCTGTTGCAAAAAGATTTGTTCATTTAATGAATGAGAAGGGGGATCTTTATAAGGGCATGTATGAGGGGCTTTATTGTGAAGGATGTGAGGCTTTTGTTACTGAGAAGGATTTAATCAAGGGAAGATGTAGGTTTCACCCTAATCAAGAACTGAGAAAATTGAAGGAGGAAACCTATTATTTTCGATTAAGCAAATATCAAAATCAGCTCTTGAAATTTTATGAGAAGGAGAAGGATTTTATTTCTCCTCAAAAAAGAAGAAGAGAAATTGTGAATAGAGTAAAAGAAGGACTTAAGGATTTGAGTGTGACAAGGACGAGTGTTGCTTGGGGAATTCCTTTTCCTTTGGAGAAAGGACATTCTATTTACGTTTGGTATGAAGCCTTGCTGAATTATCTTACTGGAATTGGTTGGCCTCTTTCTCAGTACAAAAAATTTTGGCCTGTTGATGTTCAACTTTTAGGTGTGGACAACAGCTGGTTTCACTGCGTGATTTGGCCTGCAATGCTTTTTTCTGTAGGAATTGAACCACCTAGGAAAATCTATCTCCATGGTTTTTTGACTTTTCATGGTCAAAAAATTGGAAAGAGTTTAGGAAATGCAATTAGTATAAAGACTTTGGTTGCGAAGTATGGCGCTGATGCTTTTCGATATTACATCCTCAGGGCAAATCCTTTTTCTGATGACGGAGATTTTTCTGAAAAAGCACTTGTTGATAGGCATAATACTGAGCTGGCCAATAAATTAGGCAATCTTGTTTCAAGAGTTGCTGCTCTTGCTGAAAAGTATGGTTTAGAGAAGAGTGAGAATGCTCTCGTGAAGAAGTTGAGATTCAGCGAGATTGAAAAACATATTGAAGCCTTAGAATTTGATCGGGTTTTAGATTTGATTTTTGCTTTTATTGATGTGTGCAATGAGTATGTTCAGAGGAAAAAACCTTGGGAAACTGAGGATAAGAAAATTCTCTATGATCTTGCTGATAGTATTAAGGCAATTACGATTTTGTTATGGCCCTTTATTCCAGGAAGTTGTGAGAAGATTGCAGAGCAATTTCATTTTGATTTGAGTATAGAAAACATTAAAAAACCTCTTGTTGTGAGCAAGATAAGCAAAGGAGAAATTTTATTCAAGAAGATTTAGCATCTGAGTAAGGTGAAGAAGAAAATTTTATTCAAGAAGATTTAAATGGAGAGCGCAGAATTTTCAGATTGGGAGAAGATGCAATTTGTTGTGGGGAGGATTGAGAAGGTAGAGGATCATCCGAAGGCTGATAGGCTTTATGTTCTTGAGGTAGATCTAGGTACTGAGACGAGGAGACTGGTTGCTGGGCTGAAGCTGTATTATTCGAAAGAGGAATTGGTGGGGAAGAAAATTATTGTCTTTGCGAATTTAGAGCCTGCTACGATTCGGGGGGTAAAGAGCGAGGGCATGGTGTTGGCTGCGGTGAATGATGATGAAAGTTCTGTTGTCCTCTTGGCTCCTGAGAAAGATATTGAGCTGGGAAGCAGGGTGAGATAGCAGAAAGATTAATAAATGCTGTTTGTTTTATAGGGAGAGAAAAGAGGAAGATGGTTACTTTAAAGATTGAGAAGAGACATTTGTATGCATTGTCGCTTACTTTAGGAATTGTGATTGGAGTGCTGGTGGTAAATGCGGTGACGCCTGCATTTTCTTCGACGAGGCCTTGGCATCCTTTGCAGCAGGTGTCTATTACTTCTGATGGGAGTGCTTCTGTTGATAGCAACCACGATGGTGTTATTGACAATGCAGAGAGGTTGGGTGGGTTGAGCCCTGGAGCATATCAGAAAGATGTTTTTGGCTCTTGTGCTGACGGGCAGTATGTGAAGACTGTAGCGGATAACGGGGGAGTTACCTGTGGCGCAACACTTCTTACTGGTTTTTATAATGGAAATGGGGCAAGCTCGAGGAGTGTTACTGTCAGTGGAGTAAGTTCTACGAATGCTCCAAGAGCTATTGAGATTTTTGGAAGGAATGGAGTATCTTATTTCAAAAGCAGCTCTGTTCCGGATAATGAATGTTTTTTTAGAAGTCCTTCAGGTGCCTCCTCTTTTATTGATAACTGCATTACTTTTACAAGCGGCGGATTTAGTGTTGGTCTTACCAGTGGTGGCCCTAATGTTGCTGGTGTAACGTATTACTATGTCTTGTGGCAATAGTTTTCTCTTTTTGAGGTTATGAGAAAGGTTTTTCAATCTTCATTTTTTCTCTTTGAGAAGGGCCTGTGGTCTAGTGGTTATGACGTCTCGTTCACATCGAGGAGATCGGCAGTTCGATTCTGCCCAGGCCCATTTTTGAAGCGATGCTTGATTCCGAGGAGATCGGCAGTTCGATTCTGCCCAGGCCCATTTTTGAAGCGATGCTTGATTCCGAGGAGATCGGCAGTTCGATTCTGCCCAGGCCCATTTTTGAAGCTGTGTTGAAAAAGTCTGTTTAGGTATTTTCATAACACAGGACACCGCGATTCCTTCGGAATCGCGCCTCGCCGAAGGCGAGGTTCGTGTCCTGTGTTTGAGATTTTCAGCAGAGCCCTATTTTGAGATATCTTTTAATACTTTCTTTTCTTTCTGATTTCATGAAAAAAGAGATGTCTCTTCTGAAGAGAAAAAGGAATATGTCTTTAGGGATTAAGGAGGGGAGTGCTGCTAGTGTTACTTCTGTTATTACAGAGACGTATATGACGCCGTTTGCTTTGGCTTTAGGGGCAAATAATGTGCATGTTGGTTTTTTGAATTCTTTTTCAGGGCTTTTAGCTCCCTTAAGCCAGTTGTATGGGTCACGTGTCTTGGAGAGACATGAGAGAAAGAAAGTGTGGTTTTTTTCTGCAATGTGGCAAATGCTGGTGCTGACTCCGATTTTATTGCTCGGGGTATTTTTTTTGTTTGATGTGGAAATTGGATTGCCATCATTTTTGATTTTCTTTTATTCTTTGTATATTATCTTTGGCGCGCTTGCGGCGATGGCTTGGTTCTCGCTCATGGGAGATGTTGTGCCTCCTGAGATGCGGGGGAGGTATTTTGGGAAGAGGAACGCGATTCTGGGAGGCATTGGCGTTGTTGTAACTCTTGCCGGGTCTTTTTTGCTTGATTATTTTAAGACTCAAGGGCTGGTTTTGATGGGATTTTCTTTGCTCTTTTTGGTTGCTCTTTTTGCTCGAGGAGTTTCTCTTATCTATTTGAGAAGGCAGGATGATCCTGATGGTAAGGGAAGGAGATTGCATGATGGGTTCTGGCATTTTTTTAAAAAAATCTGGAGGACGAATTACGGGAGGTTTGTTCTCTATGTAGCTTTTCTGAATTTTGCTGTGATGATTGCGTCACCTTTTTTTACTGTCTATATGCTCGAGGAGTTGCAGTTGAGTTATCTTTGGTATACTATCATTAGTCTTTCACAGGCTGTTTCCATGATGCTTTTTATGCTGGTTTGGGGGAAGTTTGCAGACACCTACGGCAATAAGGGGTTGTTGATTATTGGGAATGTTCTCATCCCTGTTCTTCCCCTGCTCTGGATTTTTCACCAAAATCCTTTCTATCTCTTGATCCCTATGTTTTTGGGAGGTATTGGCTGGGCTGCTTTCAGTCTGGCTTCGAGCAACTATATTTACGACAGTGTTGAGAGAGAGAAAAGAACCGCATATCTTGCCTATCTGAATGTGTTTGCTGGCATAGGGATTTTTTTAGGAGCTGGTTTAGGAGGGATGATGGTTGAATATTTGCCTATAAGGTTCATGAATGTTTTTTTGTTTGTTTTCTTGGTGTCTGCGATTTTGAGAATGATTGCTGGAGTTGTCTTTCTTCCTATGATTCGCGAGGTGAGGAAAGTTGAATCTTTCTCCTTGGGGAAGATTACGCCTCTTTTGCATTTGCGGATGCTGGGGCATCATACCCATTTGAATCATCATATGGTGCATCGTTATGGGGAGAGATGATTATTTGAATCTGATGTTTTGCTTGAGAGATGTGGCTGCTTTCGGTCCTCTTATGTTGAGGAGGAGATTTTGGGGGTATTGTGTTGTTTGATAGAGGCAGAAGGTGATATTCGTGCCATATTTTTTATGTCAGAACTTCAAAAATCTCCTCAAGATTTTTGAGAGCTGTCAGAAT
>CAYJRI010000053.1:0-6140 GCA_964372435.1 Candidatus Woesearchaeota archaeon
CCTCCATAAAGCCAAAAGGCCTCTCGTGAAGATCATTCTGCAAGACATAAAGAATAGCACGATCAACTTCCCTCCCTTCTTCTTCAATAGCAAGCCTCACACCATCTGCAGAAACTTCTTTTTTTTGCACTTCCATGAAAAAATCTGAAAAAAAGAGGATAAATATCTTACGAAGCAATCATCAGAAAGATCAATTCAGCACAAATTCCGGTCGAGCGAAAATCTCTCCTTCATGCACTACCTTCGCGACCTCAATAAACTTCCCGTCGCAAAAAACTACAATATTTTTCTCTTTCTTAAAATCCAAGTTTCCCTCAAGGAACTCTTGACGCAAGGGAGCTCCTCGCAGAGCTTGTGCAAGATAGTGTTTCTTCAAAGAAACAACAGGCATAATTTCAGCAACAATCTCTCCAGGAATCAACATTCTTCTGAGAGGAATTTCATCACCTTTCTTAAAAGCCTCAACAGCTTCATCAAGCTGATACAAGGTAAAACTTTTCTGCTCCTCGAAAATTCCAGCCCGAGTCCTCCGAAGTTCAAGCATGTGCGCTCCCCCCACCAGCTTTCCGAGGTCATCAATCAACTTTCTAATATAGGTCCCTGCCTCAACATCACTTAAGAAAAGCACATCTTTCCCATCTCTTTCAAGGATTTCAAATCTTTTTACTTCCCTCTCCCTTTCCACTCTCTTCACTCTGCTTTTCACAGGCGGCTTCTGTATAATCTTTCCAATAAACATATTCACCTTCTCTTGGAGTTCCTTATCATCAACTTCGCTATGTAATCGCATAATTCCCACATAGACCTTATCCTTCTTCATGAAATACCCGCTCAATCTACAAGCCAGATTCAAGGCGACAGGCAACACACCTGTTACTTTTGGATCAAGAGTGCCAAAGTGAGAAGTCTTTCTAAGACCTAATTTATTTTTCACAATCTCAACAACCTTGAAGCTTGTCGGACCCGACGGTTTATCAATATTAAGAATAGAAAATTCTAGAAGTTCCTTCAAACTTCTCCCTACCTTAATTTCTTCAAGGGCAGTCATGATAATCTTCAGAACAAGTGCTTTAAATTACTTCTGCAGCGCCATTCTTCTCGGCGTTGTCTTCTCTTTATGTGCAGGAGTTTCATGCTTATGCTGATGCATCTCCTCCCGTGCATGCTGTAATCCAGACTCTTTCACAGCCTCGATCTTCTCTTTCTTTTCTTCAGGCTTGTCTTTAGTCTCGCCCTCTTTTCTTCCTTCCTTGATCTCTGCCTTATCCTCTTTCTCTTCTTCCTTCTTCTCTTCCTTCTTCTCTTCTTTCTTGGGAGCAGGAGCAAATCGCTTTCCTTCCCTTAAAATCTGCCACTTTATTTTCTCTGGAATCTCCACCAGCTCAACATCAACATGATCTGCAAATTTCCGAGCCTTCACCTTAATCTTGGCCGGAGGCTTTCGAATTCCGCGAAACCACAACTCTTGATTCAGCCATTTATTGATCCTCACCTTGCTTCCATCCCTTTCAGCAACTTTCATATGCCTTGCTATAAACTTCCGAATCGCTTTCACTGCTTTTGGGACTCTTTTATATTGGGGAGCTTTCAACCATGCTCTCCTTAAGGGAATAGTGTATTCTCTTTCTAGAATAACCTTAGCTTCAGATGTTTTATCAACCATGGGACATGTCTCCGGCGATTTCAGTATCTCTAAGTCGATAATCGAATACTTTTTGTACTCTTTCTTTCATTGCCGATACTGCAGATAAGTCAGGGCCATAAAATGTAACAGAGCTTTTAAAAGTTCCTGGCTCAAAAGCGACAGCTCCTGGAGGAAGATAATAACAGCGAGGTTTTCCTAGTTCAAGGCTTTGAGGATTCATGCATCTTCCACCCAACTCTGCTACAACATCATCGAGATGGTCTGCTACGAGAAAGGTATTAAAATTAATTCCAGGCTCAACTTCAACACGACATTTCAATATCACAATCTCATCTAACACTTCCATCTTACCCTATAAACCTCTTCTGTACCCTTCTTGGTTTAAGCTTTAATTTCGTTTGCCTCCAATTTCTCCTCGTACGAGTCATCGTAGAAGGATGCACGCGCTTTCCCTTTCCATGCTTCTTGAGAACAGCCCAGAGCGGAGCCCACTTCGTTCTCCTTCCTTGCACTCCAAGGTGAACCTTCTTCTGATAATGTTTTGTCATTTCTCAAGTAAATTTTTATATGATGTAATAGGCATTATTTCTCGATAATGTTTTGTCATATTATTCTTTTCTTGATTTAATTTTAAGAGGTATTTTTTGATCATGCTGAGTCATTTTCTCTTTTGAATCCCCCTGAGAATTTGCTTGAACTTTTCATCATCAATCACTTCCTCCATGCCTTGTTGAACAGCCTGGGCAATTATCAGAATAGCCTGAACAGCATTCTCAGGATGGCTTAACTTAATAGCACCATATCTTGCGATAGCTTCTCGCGTCATCTTCTTCTTTGCAATGTTCTCAAGAAGAGCAAGATTCTGCTGCATCTTCACCTGCTCCTGCAGACGCATATTCAAATCCTCATTGTTATTTTCCATTTTGTATTTGAGAAGCAATTTCATCCAACCATTGTTTTCCCTTCTCTGTAAGCTTCCTTCCAGCTTTCTTCCCCTTTCCCCCCTTCACCTTCTCTAGGAAACCAGCTTTTTCAGCTTGTTGGAGAATGATTCGAATTATTTTCCCAGAACCACGCTTAAAACAGGGCAGTTTCATTCCTCGATCCTGCCTTCCCCCATACCTTGTTTTCAGCCTGTTGACTCCAACAATTCCCTTCACATAAATCTGCCGCAGGATGCTTGCAGCTCTCTTATACCAATAGTCATACTCCATCGGAGGCCTTGCCCTCGCTACACTGGTTTTGACAAAATACGCCCATGGTGGCATCTCAAACTCCTTCATCTTCTTCAGCTCAGCAGCAAGTTGCTCATTCAACTTACCAGGCTCAATGTCATAAACAGTAATGCTCATTTCGAAAATACTCTAGAGAATAGAGCTACTAAAGAAGAAAAACCAAGACTTATAAATCTTACTCACCCTCTTCTTATGCTTTTTAACCAAGATCGTAAATCCAAGGGTCCGATAATCATACTGGGGTCCTAACTCCTGGACGATTTTCTCAGCCATCGCATGAATCTCTTCCTTACTCCTTGAGGCACTTTTCAAGACACTCACTTTGACCATCATGTGCTTCTTAAACGAGTTCTGAATGGTCTCAAAGAAACCTTCTGTAAGTCCCTGCTTTCCAATCTGCATCGATACTTGTGTTATTTGTGGCATGTTAGAGTTAACCGACAATTTCCCCTCTTAATTCCCGAGGCATGTAGTTTATATACTATCAATAACAAAACCTCCCGTCGGTAATGCTTCTAAAATCTCCTGCTTTTTAAATCCAATGCACTCTCCAATAAGTTCTGCAGCTTTTTCTTTAGGGATTTTTCCGGGAGTAAGGCAAATCAAGCAGCTTTTCCTTCCAGGTCGATAGGGAACTCCTCGCAAAACCCCGTCCTGAAGTTCGAGACAAAGCCTTAAAGGAACATTTTTACTTTTCGTTTTTTCAAGCACACCAAAAGTTCCTGTCTTCATTCCAGGATTTTTAAACAATTGTGAAGCATGAAAAATATCTATCTTCACTTTTTTCTCCTTTTCACGCCACGCCCTTGAAAAGCAGGCACAGAAAATCGCACACTCCTCAAGATCCTTATCATCAAATCTCTCCGCATGGAGAACTGCAAATGGGCTCCCTGGAGTAGAGGTATGCATCACAATATAATCTTTCCCCTTTCGAGCCTCTTCTATCAGCCACTGCACAACTTCCTCATTCTGCTCAGCACTCTTCCCACCAAAAACCAATTTTCCAGAAGAGGTATACATCCAGCGATATTTCTGATAGTTTCTTTCAAGGCTCATTACAAGAAAGAGCAAAAGAGATTAATAAACTTATTCGATACTTTTAAGAAGTCCCACAGGATTCTCCGAAAGGACAAAGGCACTGGCGATAAGAACACCTCCATATCCTAACTCTTGCGCCTTCTCAACATCTTCTCGCTTAGAAATTCCAGCCCCGCAGATAAATGTTGTTCCATGCTTATTTTCTTTTTTCAGGATATCAAGAAATTTCTTCACGTAATGCGGTTTGCTCGTCACCGCCACCCCCGTAGCAATGAGTTTAGGATCTTCATACGCAAGATAATCCACTCCAAGAGAAAGAATCTTTTTCCCTTCAGTGAAAGAAGAAGTGCACACCAATGTCTTCAACCCATTTTTCATGCATCTCTCCACAGTTTTCTTCAAATCTTGAAAAGCAAGGCGATGCTCAGAATGATTGAGCAAAACACCTGCAGCCCCATTAGCCTTCACACTTTCCACCGTCGTAAAACCCGTATTCCTCCCCTGCTCAATAGAATCAACATGCTGGACAAAAAGCGGAAATTTCGCAAGCATTGACAGCCTAAAGAGGTCAGCAGTCTGCACACATGCAATTAGCCTAGAATGATTACTGCGATTACAATCATGAATCAATTCCTCAGCTTTTTTCCCTGTTCCCTCTGGATAGGTTTTAAAATTTAAGATAATGTACATACCATTTACCTCTTTTTTTTATCATTCAATAACACCCCCTCTCCAACGCCTCCAACCCCGGCAACTTTTCTCCTGAGAGGTAGGCGATCAAAGCACCTCCCGACAAACTCATATAAGAAAAGCTTCTAGGTATTTTATACTTTGCTATTGCAGTTGTTAAATGCCCGCCGCCAATAAGGCTGAACAATTTCTTCTCTCTTGTCAGAGAAGCAATCTCCTTTAATACTTCTACAGTGCCATGACTAAACTCAAGATACTCAGAGAAGCCAAGAGGCCCTTTCATAAAAACCACATCAGCATCTCTGAGTTCAGTAACAATCCTTTCCACACTTCTCTTCCCCATATCCATAATTTTTTCTTGATAGGGTGCTTGTCCAAGGGAAACCTCTCTTCTGCTTTTGAGAACAAAGTCAGCAGGAAGAATAACTTGAGGGTCATACTTTTTGAATCTCCTGAGTTGAAGTAATAATCTGCTATAACCTTCTTGTTCAAGCCATTTTTTCTCATATCCCAGGTTATAGCCTTGCTCCACAAGAAGGAGATTCCCTAAAACTCCAGAAGCGACAAGAACATTGCTCTTATGCTGAAGAACATGAAATAAAGAAAGATAGTCTTCCACCTTTGCTCCGCCTAAAATAAAAACTCCTTTACCAGAAAATTTCTCGAGATCAAAATGCTCCAAGGCCTGCAACTCTTTTTCTAAGCCTCTTCCCATTGCAGAAGGGAGATATCGAGGAGGAATCACAATGCTTCCTTGTTCTCTATGGCATACAGAAAAGGCATCATTAACATAGAGATCAAAAAGCTGACAAAAGGTCTGATATCTATTCTTTCTGCTCTTGGTGTTGCTTTCATCTTTATACATTCTCACATTTTCCAGCAGAATTGCTTCTCCCTCTTTTAATTTCATGACCCTATCACGTGCTTTTCTCCCAAAGAGATCATCAATATATCTCACCCCCTTTCCTACATATCTCCCTAACATCAGAGCATGCTGCTCTAAAGAAAGAAAATCCTTGTCTCCTTTCCTTCCTTGATGGGCAAGAACAACAACTTTCGCATTCTTTCTCAAAAGCTCCTTGATCGTTTCAGCAGCAGCTTCAAAACGAGGAGAATCCTGAACCCTGCCATCTACCACAGGAGCATTAATATCCACCCTCAAGAGTACCATCAACCCTTCTACTTTAAAATCATCAAGCGTCTTGGATTTCATCTTCCTTTTACCACTCCTTATTCACTTTCTCGTACATTTCCTCACCCCCAATGTCAAACCATCTTCCTGTCAACATAAAAGGAAAGACCTCTTGCTTTGAACAGAAATACTTCACGAGATAACCGGGCCCGTCTTTCGGAAGATCAGTGTTCATATACTCATCAATCCTCATTACATCATCCCGAGTGAAGAGATAAATCCCTATCGAAGAGAAATTCGTCTGTGGCTGCTGGGGCTTCACCTCAAATGCAACAATCCTTCCATTCCTGATCTCCACACAACTCATCTTCTTAATTTCCTCATGGTCAAGCTCATAGAT
>CAYJRI010000053.1:6150-6598 GCA_964372435.1 Candidatus Woesearchaeota archaeon
GTTTTGAGAAAAGCATCAACAAATTCTCTTAAAGAAAAATCAAATAAATTGTCTCCTAAAATCACAAGAATATCATCATCAATTCCCTCTTCCCTAATGCCAAACCATAAATCTCCAATCCCTCCAAGCCGAGTCTCATTGCTTGAAGTTCCGTCATTTAATACTTTTACAAATCCTTGATACTTTTTACTCCACCGAGAAAAATGCGGATAAAATTTATCATTAGAAATGATAATTACCTGCTCAACCTCATCCACTTCCTTCTTTATTTTTTCAATCGTATAATCCAAAAGAGGCTTTCCTTTAATAGGAAGAAGTGCCTTGGGTGTATCAAGAGTCAAAGGATAAAGCCTTGTTGCATAACCAGCACAAGGAATAATGGCCTTCATGCTCCTCCGAAGAAGATTTCTCTTATAAATCTTATGAATCTCCTCTAGAGCATATTAAT
>CAYJRI010000054.1:0-6522 GCA_964372435.1 Candidatus Woesearchaeota archaeon
TTGGTTATCAGCCTGTGAATCCGGCACAACAATATTTGTTTCCTGAATATGCTCCTCGATTTCCTCTTGAGCGGATCGTATAGCCTTAGAGTATAACAAAGCTTAAAAATATAAAGGGGTAGCTCCTAGAAGAAAAGGTGGAATGCAATGCTCCTTAAACTTGATTATTTAAATTTGCCCTTTTATTGATGATTGAACATGCTATTAAAACTTGATGATCCTAAATTTTGCTCTTGTATTGATGATTGAACATGCTATTAAAACTTGATGATCCTAAACTGCTTTCAGAGATTATAGGAATTATTTCTGAGTTGGTGACAGAGGTAAGGCTGAAAGTTAATAAGGAAGGAATGAGTATGGTTGCGATTGATCCTGCAAATGTTGCCCTTGTCTCTTTTTTCATTCCAAGCAATGCCTTCTCCCAGTTTGAATCTGACCAAGAAACATTAGGTGTGAGCCTAGAGAATTTAAAGGCAGTTCTCAAGAGATGCACTGCCACCAGCAGCCTTCTCGTGAAAAGAGAAGATAATCTCCTTAAGATAGAGATCCATGATAAAATCAAGAGGACTTTTACATTAGCGCTTATTGACATTGATACTGAGGAAAAGGTTGTGCCGAATCTCACGTTTACTTCAAAAGTTGAAATCAACTCTTATGACTTATCAGATTGCATTGAAGATTGCGCGATTGTTGCTGACTCTTGCAGCTTCTCTATCCAAGACGGAAAGTTTGTCGTTGAGGCAAGAGGGTTGAATTCAGCAAGAGCTGAGTTTTCAAGTGATGAAGCTTCTCTTGAAGGATCTGGAAAAGGAAAATACAGCCTGGAGTATTTGCAGAAATTTAGTAAAGCTGCAAAACTGTGTGAGAAAACTCTTGTCTCTTTTGGAGATGATTATCCTTTAAAGCTTGAGTTCAAGGATTTGAAGAGAGAGCTCATGTTTATTCTTGCGCCGAGAGTGGAGACAGGGAATTACTAACACTGTAGTAAGGGCCTGAGTTATTGAAGATCTCTTTTACTGACAAGTTAAATTTACCCTTAATAAATTTTAGAGCAATATAGCTTGTATACAAAGAATTATCTTTCACTCTCTCTTTCTGTTGTTTAGTGGTTATTTCTTCTCGAGGAGTAAAATGTTTGAAGAATTATGTCCTGCATGATAATTCTAGATCAGCTTCAAATTTCCTTGAAGTTATCGGAAGTTTTAAAAAGGCCACTTTCTCTTAGGATACATGATCTCTTCAGGAGATAAGGATATCCATGTATAAACATATGTTTAAATCTACTTTACTTCTTAGTGTAGGCATTCTTCTTTTTGTTTCCTTGGTATTTGCACAATCTGCAAGTCCTACTCCTACCTCTTCCCCTGCAGCATCGCCATCACCCTCTGCAAGTCCCTCCCCTTCTGCAAGTGTTACAAGAGGATCGTCGGAATGTTGCCTATGCCCTTCAGCTTCTCCTGTAGCATCTCCAAGTCCAAAGCCCTCTCCAACAACCTCTCCGAAGGTATTGCCATCTCCTGGTGTAAGCCCGAGTCCAAAGCCAAGTCCATTTCCAAGTCCGAATCCTTTTCCCCAAGAGGCTGTTATTAAAATAACGACACGATGTGGAAGTCTTTTTATTCGTGGTGATGCAAATCAAGATGGCAGTGTAGATATTTCTGATTCTATTTATGTTAATTATGCGCTTAGAGGAGAATACTCCCTAGCATGTCAAGATGCTGCTGATGTCAATGATGATGGAACAGTGAATGAAGCTGATTATAAGTATCTTCTTGCGTATCTTTTTGAAGGAGGATCTCCGCCAGAGGCGCCTTATCCTCTTGCTGGGACAGATGAAGCGTGTGATCAGAAGGATAATGATCAAGACGGAGTGATTGATGAGGGATGCCCTACAAAAAAACCTGTTGAAAAACCAGATGTTTGTGCTTCTTATATTCGAGGTGATGCGAATAATGATGGAGAGGTTGATGTGAGTGATGCTGTTTACATTAGCATGTATCTACGAGGAGAAGTGGTGTTTGCATGTTCTAAGGCTGGGGATGTCAATGATGATGGAACAGTGAATGAAGCTGATTATAAGTATCTTCTTGCGTATCTTTTTGAAGGAGGAGAGGTTCCAAGAGCACCTTTTCCTGAACCAGGTAATGATGAAAAACCCCAAGAACCGCTTGCTCCTGTACCGTCTCCCAGCCCTTCTCCCCAAGGAGCATTTGCGAAATTTCTCGATTTCTTCAAGAATATTTTTAGAGCAAAGTAAAAGTATTTAAGAGCTATTTCCTTATTAGAGGAATGAAAGAAGAGGTCTGGAGGATTTTCCTAGGATTATTTGTGCTTTTGCTTATTCTTCTTGCTCCTTCATTTGTTTTCGCTCAATCTTTTTGCTGTCCTGAGACTCAGGATGGAAAGCTCTGCGAGGATCTCCCTTCTTCTGGATGTAGAGAGCAATGTTCTCAGGAATGCAGGCAAACAAATTGCACTTTCGTGAGTGACTGCATCTTGGGATGCTGCATCAAACCTGGGGGGGGTTGTTCTGAATCTTCTCCTCAGGGCAAATGCACTCGCGAGGGAGGGGTTTGGAGAGAGGACCGCTTCTGTGGAATTGATGAATGCAGAAAAGGGTGTTGCATTATTCAGAGAAATGCAAATCTCTACACTGAAGCTTTCTGTAAGAATCTCTCTGCCAAGTATGGAACAGAGCCTGAATTTCATGCTGACGTCACGACTGAAGCAGCATGTCGTGCTAAGGTTGCTGGAAAAGTGAGAGGAGCCTGCATTCTGTCCTCCCCATCTGGAAATCTCTGCCGCCTTCTCACAGAACAGGAATGCCTTTCAAAGAATCCTCCTGGAAGGTTCTTTGATGGTGTTTTATGCACAGCTCAATTTTTACAGACTGATTTTGGAGTTGAATGCAAACCAACTCGAGAAACGATGTGCCTTCCAGATAAAGATGAAGTATATTTTGCAGATGATTGCGAAAATTCTGGAAATATCTATGATGCTTCTCGAGTAGATGATCCAGAATATTGGGAAAGGATAATATCTAAGGAAGAAAGCTGCGGCGCTGGAGAAGTAAATGCAGAGTCTCCTGATTGCGGGAATTGTGATGTTGGTTTGGGAAGTGTTTGCAGCCCTTATAATAGGACAGGAAGAAAGCCTGATTTTGGGAATAATATTTGCAAGGATTTGAGATGTGATGACCGTGGAAGACTAAGGCAGCATGGCGAGGAGTGGTGTGTGTATGATGGAAGTATTGATAATGGAACTGATATTGTTGGGAGCAGGCATTGGCAAAGAGTCTGCAAGTATGGAGAAATAGAACCACAACCATGCGCTGATTACAGGAATGAGATTTGCTTGCAGAAAGATTTACCTATTGGGGGAGGGACTTTTTCGGCAAGCGGTTGTGTTTTGAATCTCGGAAAGAAGTGTTATAGCTATAATATTGACGAGGAGACAGGGAAATTTGTGGGCATTCTTGCTCTCGAGAAAAAGCAAAAGATGGTTGAGGATTGCCAGAAAGACCCTTTTTGTTTTGTGCATAGCGTGGATGTTGATTCTGGTTTCAGATTTGATGTCTGTATTCCCCGGATTGCTCCTGGATTTGATTACTCGACAGAGGAAGGAAGAAATAAGTCAAAGGAGATTTGCGGGATTGCGAGCCAGACTTGCATCATTACTTATGTAAAGAAATTTTCAGGATTTCGATTTCGTTGGGATTGTGAACACAATTGTGAGTGCGAGAATCCAGAGTTTGGAGAAAAGATGGGTAATTTCTGCGCCCGTTTGGGAGACTGTGGTTATAAGATGAATATTGTTGGGGATACTGACAAGGCGTATACGCTTGATGGGAAGGCAAAAGGGACGCCCGAGGTTGTTGGGAGCAATGTCCCTGATGGAAGCTTCATTGAGTCTGATTCTGTTGCTGAAGAGATTTTAAGGACGAATATTAGTGTTCTACAGTCGTATAAAGCTGGAAAAGGAGAGGTTGATAGAGAAATTGTTTATACAGCAAGAGTTCTTGGGGGTATTTTTGGTTTTTTAGGAGGAGGTATAGGAGGAAGTGCTTTAGGAGCCTATGTAGGCGGGATTACTGCGGAATGGATTGCTTCTGACTGGTTTGGCATTGGAGACTCTAAGCATAAATATGCTGTATTCAAATGCTTGCCTTGGCAAGCTCCTTCTGGAGGAAATAAGTGTAACAAGTGCAATGATGATCTGTTGAAGCCCTGCAGCAAGTATCGGTGCATGAGCTTGGGACAGCAGTGTCAATTGGTAAATGAGGATAATGCTGGGAGAGAGCGTTGTGAAAAAGTGAGTGTTGATGATGTCCTTGCTCCAAGAATTTCTCCCAAGGAGGATGTTTTGACTGAAGGCTATAGGTACGAAGAAGTTTCTGAAAATGGTTTTAAGATAACGAAGGAAGGAGAATGTGCTGATGCTTATGCTGTTTTAAATTGGGGAATTAAGACAGATGAGGTTGCACAGTGCAAGGTTAGTCCTCAGAGAATTGATGACTTTGATAATGAAAGTATTCTTTTTATCGAGGATAATTTCTACAAGAAAGATCATGTAACCTTGTTTAGTTCTCCGAGTCCTGAAGTTTTAGAAGAAGGAGGTATTGTGCTTGATGAGTCTGGAGAAAGAAATATTTATGTGAGGTGCAAGGATGCAAGTCCAAACGGGAATAAAAATGAGAGAGATTTTGTGATTAAGGTGTGTGTGAATCCTGCTCCTGATAGGATGCACCCTCTTGTGACCTTCTTCCCAGCTGAAATGAAAAAAGTAAGATTTGACGCGAATGAAAGTGAGATGATTTTCTATACAGATGAACCTGCTGAATGCAGATGGGGCAGGCAGGATAAAGATTATGTGAAGATGGAGTATGAGGCTACTTGTCTTAATGAGCCTGAAGCACAAACATTGTTTGGATTTTACTGCAATGCAACTGTAGCTTTAGAAGGTTTGGAAGGAGCAGAGACAAGAGTCTATGTGAGGTGCAAGGATAAGCCGTTTGACTTTGTTAATGAGAGTGAGAGGAATGTGATGACCTCTAGCGAGGATTATGTTTTTTCTCGGTCAGTGACTGATCTTCAAATTACATCCTTAGAGCCTTCTGGAATTATTTCAACAGGTTTTGAACCTGTCGTGGTTGATGTTACAGCAACAACTTCTGGGGGAGCTGAAGATGGTAAAGCGAGTTGCGAGTATGAGTTCTCTCGAGATGGAATTCCTTTATGGAGAGATGATTTTTTCGAAACTTCTGGCGTAGACCATCGCCAGCCTGGCATTTCGTTATTTTCTGGCGAATACCTGTTGAGAGCATTATGCTGGGATGCTGCTGAGAATTTCGCAGAATTGAATGCATCACTCACGATTGTTATTGACAGATCTCCTCCAATCATTACAAGAGCTTTTTATCAGGGAGGGAATCTTGTGATCCTTACAGACGAGGCTGCTGATTGTAGATACAGCAGTAATAAGAGGAAAGCATGCAATTTTGATTTTGAGAATGCAACAAGGATGAATGCAAATGTCTTCGAAGGAGAGATGGAGCATACAACTGATTGGGTGAAAAATCAATACTATTATATTAAATGCAGAGATGTGTGGGGAAATTTGCAGGGAGAATGCGGGATGAGAGTGAGGACTTTATGATGTTGAGTTTAGGTGAAGAGACTTTACGTAAGAGTATATTTATAAATATGGAATCTGTTATGGAGAAATGAAAGAGAGATTGCTGGATGAGGAAATAAAAGGGGAGATGGCATTTATGAGGAAGGAAAAAAGTAAAAAGGGCCAGATTACCATTTTTGTAATTATTGCCTTGCTTCTTGTTGCTGGAATTCTTGTCTATTTTCTTCTGCAGAGAAGGCCAACAGTAACAAGAGCTGAGTTCACAGATCCGCAGAAGTTTATTGACTCTTGTATGAAGGACTCTGGAGAAGAAGCTCTCAATATTATGATGCCGCAAGGAGGTTATCTTTCTCCCCGCAATTATAAGCTGTATGAGGATAATAAGGTGGCTTATCTCTGCTATACGAGCAAATATTATGAAGCTTGCACGAATCAAGAGCCTCTCTATATTAAGCATCTTGAGGATGAGATTAATAGTTATGTGAAGCCAAAGGTGCAGGAATGTTTTTTCCAGTTGAAGCAGGATTTAGAGAAGAGAAATTATGTTGTTGATGAAAGAGGTTTGGAGACGAGTGTTGCTTTAGAACCAAAGAGAGTGAAAGTTACTGCTAAGAAATACTTTAAGCTGGCGAAGGGGAATGAAGTAAAAGAGTTTGATAGCTTTTCCTCTTCCCTGTCTACTCCTGTTTATGATTTAGCGATTGTTGCTCAAGAGATTGCATCGCAAGAGGCTCGATTTTGTGATTTTGAATATCTTGGGTATATGATTCTCCATAAGGAGTTTGATATTGATAAAAAGGCTGTGGGCGGCGCAGAAACTGCGAGTAAGATTTACATTGTTGGAGACAGGCCATCTGGAAAGAAATTATACATTGCTATCAGGAGTTG
>CAYJRI010000055.1:0-6423 GCA_964372435.1 Candidatus Woesearchaeota archaeon
GTTTCTGTGTGCATCTTATCCTTCTTCCTGTTTTGTCGATGATTTCGAAGATGTTTGTCATTTTCTATTTTCTTCCCATGCTTCGTCCTCTTTATTGCCCCAGAGTTCTTTCATCTTTGGCTGCTGGATTTGATTCAGAAACTGTTTCTCTCGATCCTCTTTTGCTTTATTGTTTTTCATTACTTCTGAAAAAGTATGCTCCTACTTAAGTTTAATGTTGGGCGCGGCGCGCTTCGCGCGCTTGCCGCTTCGCGGCAACTCGAGGTATAGTATTTCTTTAGTTTTTGATTTAGTTGAAATTTAAAGAGAACTTTCACCCAATGTTAGAGTATTTAAGCTTTGCTTAAAACTTCTTGCAATTGTTGTCTTTTTTGTTGGAATTCTCTTCTGAGATTTTCCGGGAGAAGAGATTCTAATCTCATGGATTGCACTTCTGAAGCATTACGATACGAGATGATGGGAAAAGGGTAGTCTGCGCCGCAATGTTGGCACACACTTATTTCTTCAAATGTATAAATAGGGGAAGGGTCTCTAACGTCGGGATTCTGAAGTATCTCTAGAAATTCCACTGGATATAACAGGTATTCGTGGGGAAGGTGCTCTTTTATGAAAAGGCCTTTTATTCTCTTAGGACAATCGTCTAGGTTGGTGCCCATTCACCTAGCAATTAGGGACTGTTTTTAAAGTTAATGATATTATTAGAGTATAAGATGTGTTGGATTGTCTGTTGGTAATGATATTTTTTCTGCTCATGTAAGGGTTTTGTTTTGGAAAAAATGCGTGTTTAGGGGTGTTTAAGCACCTTGGACAGCCATTTATCGATGGTAAAATGTTTTTTGCTTTATGGTTATTGCTCTATAGTTTTTTGATTTTTGTTGTTGTTTAGGGGTGTTTAAAATAGCTGTTTATGCTCTTCCACAGCTGTTTAAGGCATTAGATATTCGGTATTTTATTTATGTGCCGAGGATGTGTTGGAACCCCATCATTTCCTCTGGAAGGCTTTTATTTCCGTCGTAGTTTTCTTGAAAAAGAGAAAGATTTATAAATCAAGGCATCATCTATGTGTATGTTTAGGTGGTTATTTGGAGAGAAAAAAGAGGCTCAGCAAGTAAGAGAGGAAACACGAAAGGCTTTTGATGCTGTGAGGAAAGATATTGACCATGTTGGAAAGTGGATTAAACACCTTCACAACAAGGATTCTGATCATCACGAACGGATTTCTTCTGCTGATGTTCGGTTATCGACGATAGAGAAGGAAATTTCTGAATTGAAAATGCTTGTAGCTCTGTTGAATGAGGATCTTGGTGGAAGGATTTTTCCACAACCTTCCACAGCTGTTTATAAACAGCGCGCTGTTGAAGCTGTTGAAAAGCCTGTTGAAACAGCTGTTTACGCAGGTGTTGATGCCTCTTTTTTAGGTTTTTCGGTAAGTCCTTTGGTTAGTTTGACTGCAATGGAAAGGGCTGTGGTTTATGTGCTTCTTACGAGCGAGCTTAAGTTGAGTTATGAGGATCTTGCAGTCATGCTTGGAAAGGATCGCTCGACATTGAGAAGCCAGATTAATATGATACGGAAAAAGAGTCCTGAATTGATTGAAGAGTATGTTGAAAAAAATGGGAAGAAAAGGGTTTTTATCCCAGAAGAAGTTCGTAAAAAACTCCTCAAAAACACTAAATTGAGAGGTATTAAACGAATTTCTAAGAAAGGTGAGGAAGAGTATGAGGAAAAATGAGGTTTTTATGGTTCGTTTTATCTATAAAAATGTGTAAAAATGACAAAAGTGAGAGTTATTAAATGACGAAGCAAAGTATTCTTAGATTCAGAAAGAGAAGAGAAAGGGTTTTTAGTAAGAAAAGGGTCAAGATTTTTAGAGGTTTTTTAGGGAAAAAGCTTATTTTGAAAGAACATGCTCAAGGAAAAGAGAAAAGTGAGGGGAATTTTCTTGAGGCTTATGAAGAGTTTATGCGAAAATGGAGGAAAAACACATGAATTTAAGCTCAAAAGTGAGTATTGGGTTGGCCAGGGAACTGGTGGCATGGGAAAAGTGAGTTAAGAGTTATTCTGCCTTTATAGCTCTTATAAATCCAATATATATGAGGATGATGGATTTTATTTAGTGGTCTCTTTCTCTATTTATCGTTAAACCGAATTTTTCTAGAGATCTCTTAATTGAAGAATAGTGTTAAGTGAGGCTATTTTTTTAAGGTCAGGTGAAATACTTAAAAGAACTTTTTTATTGTTGATTTTCTCTTTTTGAATGGGAATGCCTTTACTGATAATCTTTTGGACATAGTCACGGACAGAGGATTCTGAGAGGGCAAGAGTCTCTGCAATGAAGGGGTAGTCGACGAGATTTCCTTCTTCCTCTAGCTGATAGATGGTAGAGAAAATGAGCACTTCTTGGTTGGTAAGACGCTTGAATTTGAGGCGAATTTCTTTTTTCAGAGAGTCAAGAGAGGCAAGAATTTCAGTGGCTTTGTTGAGATTGTTGAGTTTGGTCTGAATAGCTATCTTTTCGTTTTTTGGCTCTTCTTTTGGGTTTTCTGCTGTCTGTTGGTTTGTCTGTCTGTCTGTTGGTTTGTCTGTTGGAACCCCTTCATTTCTAGTGGAAGTTTCTTTATACGAGCTTATTAGGCTGTAAAAAGGCTTATTATCTGCTGGTATTTGTTCTTGACTTACTATTTTTGGGGGATGTGTTGGAATTATGTGTCTGTTGGTTGGATTTTCTTCTTCATATGCTGGGTTTTGTGTTGGAATCTGTGTTCGTTGGAGCTGTTGAAAAGCAGGTGTTGGTTGTTGGAGTAATTTCTGGAAGATCTCTTGTATGTTTTGGGAGGCAAAAGTGTTTTTTTGGAGGGAGTGAATCTCCTCGAGGAGTTGTGTCTGTCTGCTGGTTTGTTGGACATTCGCTTCCATGAATTCTTTCATGAGCTTGATGTATTCGAGTTGTTGGTGATGGGTTTGGTGAATGTTTTGATTGAGGATGGTAATGAGATCGGCTAAAGACGCTGTGATGATTTGTGTGTCTTTTTTCAGTGAAACGAGATCAAGCTTCGCAATTGCAAGATCACCTTCTAAGGATGAGATATTTTCTTTTACTTTAGAAAAAGCTTCTTTCACTCGTTCTTGGTTCATTTTTCTTTAAGGAGGGGCGTGTTTTTATAGATTGTTGTGATTCTTCCCTGTTGCTGGATTCATGTATTTTCTTTTATGTTTGTGATTTATAGGCCTCGTAAGCTTTGTTAGAAAGACGCCACCTGATTCGTCGGGAGTATGGCAGGCCATCTGGATTTTTCTTTATAGAGATAAGAAGGTCTTTTGCCTTGAGCTCTAAGAGTAGAGACTTCATAAATTCTTCATCGCGAGCGATTTCTTGGGATATTTGGGCTGTGAAAAAAGTCTTTGGATAATTGTGGAAAAGGTGGCTTAGAATCTGCTCTGCTATTTTATCGCGCTTGTTTTGAGATATTCTCATGGGGTAAAGGAATTGTTTTCTCTTTTTTTATGGTTTCTCCTATTTTAAATTGTTTGGTTATTTCTTATAGATCATTTTATGGTTTCTCCTATTTTAAATTGTTTGGTTATTTCTTATAGATCAGGGAAGAGGGTAGTATTATTTATAAACTTGAAAGGTGTAGGGGGGAGGCATGGCTCTTGGAAAGGTTTCTGAACAGAAAGAAGGAAAGATTCGATTTATTGAAAAGTATCATAAAGACCAAGAGATTTTAGAGCGATTGCATCCTTTAACTCGGCGTTGGTTTGAACAGAAGTTTGGTAGTTTTACGCCTTCTCAGAAAGCTTCCCTTCTCCCTATTAAGCATCGGAGGAATATTCTTGTTTCTTCACCTACAGGTTCTGGAAAGACTCTCTGCGCTTTTTTGAGTATTTTGGACTATCTTGTTGAGCTTGATCAGAAAGAAGCCCTGGAAAATAAGGTGTATTGTGTTTATGTTTCTCCTTTAAAGGCGTTGAATAAAGATATTAGTGTGAACTTGGAAGGGCCATTGAAAGAGATGAATGAGCTTCTTAAGAAGGATGGAAAGAACGAGCTTGGGATTCGTGTGGGTTTGCGGACAGGAGATACTCCTGCCTCTGAACGGGCTGGGATGCTGAAAAAGGCTCCCCATATTTTGGTTACAACTCCTGAAAGTTTGGCGATTGCTCTTAACTCAGTGAAGTTTGCTTCTCTGCTCCAAGGTATTGAATTTCTGATTGTGGATGAAGTGCATGCGCTTACCAATAAAAGAGGAGTGCACTTGAGCCTCTGTTTAGAGAGGCTTACGGGAATGAGCAAAATTTATCCCGTGCGTATTGGATTGAGTGCGACTGTTGCGCCTTTGGAAGAAGTTGCTCGGTTTTTATCTCCTCGGGATGAGTGTTTGATTGCTGATGTGCAATTCACTAAGAAATTGGATCTGAATGTTTTAGTGCCTGTGGGTGATCTCATTGATACTTCTGCTCTTGAAATGCAGAGGGGTTTGTATCATTTACTTGATAAACTCATTGAAGAGCATAAAACGACGTTGATTTTTACCAATACTCGTTCTGCTACAGAGCGAGTCATGCATCATCTCAAGGAAATGTTTCCTGCAAAGTATACTGAAAATTTGGGGGCGCATCATTCTTCGTTGAGCAAGAGACATCGCCTTGATATTGAACAGCGACTTCGAGAAGGTAAATTGAAAGTGGTTGTTACAAGCACGAGTTTGGAATTGGGCATTGATATTGGATATATTGATCTTGTTATTTTGCTAGGAAGTCCAAAATCAAGTGCACGGGCTTTGCAGAGGATTGGGAGAAGCGGGCATCAACTTCATGAGACTGCGAAGGGGAGATTTGTTGTTCTTGATAGGGATGACCTTGTGGAGTGTTGTGTGTTGATGAAAGAGGCGAGGGAGAGAAAGATTGACAAGGTGCAGATTCCTCGCAACTGCTTGGATGTTCTTGCTCAGCAGATTTATGGCATGGCTATTGAACGGGTTTGGGATATTGATGAGATGTATGCACTTATCAAGAGAAGTTATTGTTATGAGGATTTAAGGAGAGAGGATTTTATGGATGTGATTAGTTATTTGGCAGGGGAGTATGCTCTTGAGGATAAGCATATTTATGCAAAGATTTGGTATGATCAAGAGACAGGGAAGATTGGAAAGAAAGGGAAGCTAGCGAGGGTTATTTATATGACGAACATTGGCACGATTCCTGAAGAGAGTTTTGTCCAGGTGGTTATTGCTGGAAGTGAGGAGAAGGTAGGAGTTATTGATGAGGGCTTTTTGGAGAGGATTAAGCCAGGAGATGTTTTTGTTCTTGGAGGGAATAAGTATGTGTTTGGATATGTAAGGGGAATGAATCTCTATGTCAGGGCTGCTCTTGGTAAGCAGCCGAATATCCCTTCATGGTTTTCAGAGATGCTGCCCTTAAGTTTTGATTCTGCGTTGGAGATTTCGCGATTTCGGGGATTGATGGAGGAAAAGCTGAGAAAGCAAGAACAGAGAAAACTCTCTCCAGAGGAAATCAAGGAGTGGATTAAAGGGTATGTGTATTGTGATGAGGGGGCTGCTTCGACTCTTTATCAGTATTTTTATGAGCAGTATTACTTTGCGAAATTGCCGACGGATAAGAGGATTGTCATTGAGCAGTATAAGGGGGAGAAGCAATATTTTATTTTCCATTCCCTGTATGGAAGGAGGGTGAATGATGCGCTGTCGAGGGCGTATGCGTTTTTAGCAGGCAGGCTTGGGGGAAGAGATGTTGAAATAGGGATTAATGACTATGGATTTTATCTTGCGGGAGAACATATCCACATCGATAGGGTTGTGAAATGTCTTGGTCTTGAAAATGTGGATGAGATTTTGAAAGAGGCTTTAGAGAGAAGTGAGATTCTCAAGAGAAGATTTCGCCATTGTGCAACAAGAAGCTTAATGATCTTAAGGAATTATAAAGGGTATACGAAATCTGTTGGAAAGCAACAGATGAGGAGTGGGTTTGTTTTAGGAGCTGTTCGCAAGATTAGTCAGGATTTTCCCATTTTGAAAGAAGCTCGGAGGGAGGTTCTTGAGGATGTGATGGACCTGGAACATACTAAGCAAGTTTTGCAATGGATTGCTGATGGAAAAGTAGTGTTTGAGAAGATTTCTACTTCTTTACCCTCACCGTTTTCATTGAATTTGATATTGCAGGGGTATAGTGATTTGATTAAGATTGAGGATAAGATTGATTTTTTGAAGAGGATGCATAAACTCCATATGCAAAGGATTCGAGGGTGGAGGAGTGGGGAGGATGCGCCGAGAGTGGAGAGGTGAGAGTGAGTAAGTTTTTGTATATAAATTATATACCTCGGGAATTAAGAAGGAAAATTATTGATTAATTTGTATTTTCTTTTTTAATGTTTGAGAAATTCTTTTATTCGTGCAATCTTTTCTT
>CAYJRI010000056.1:0-6379 GCA_964372435.1 Candidatus Woesearchaeota archaeon
GAGAAAATTGATGTCGAGAAGTTGCCTATGCTCAATGTGGGCATGGTCGGGCATATTGATCATGGGAAGACTACTTTGCTCTATAAGCTAAGCGGGAAGTGGACAGATACACATTCTGAGGAATTAAAGCGGGGGATTACGATTAAATTAGGGTATGCTGATACTATTATTTATGATGATCATGGACTCTATAATCGTGAGAAAGGAAAGCCTGTACGATATGTGAGCTTCATTGATGTTCCGGGGCATGAGATGCTGATGGCGACGATGCTGTCGGGGGCAGCCATGATTGATGTTGCTATTCTTGTGATTGCGGCAAATGAGGGGATTAAGCCGCAAACAAGAGAGCATCTTGTGGCGTTGCAGGCAAAGAAAATCAGCAATGTGATTGTAGTGCAGAATAAGATTGATCTTGTTTCTCATGAACAGGCTTTGAAGAATTATCAAGAGATCAAGGAATTCTTGAAAGGGGGTATTGCCGAGCATGCGCTGATTATCCCTGTTTCTGCCCAGCAGGAGATTCATATTGATAGAATCTATGAAGCTCTGTGTGAAATAAAAATTCCCGAGAGAGATACTCACAGTGAACCCTTATTTGTTGTCGCGAGGAGCTTTGATGTAAACCGCCCTGGAACTAAGATTGCATCATTGAAGGGGGGGGTTTTGGGAGGAGCGTTGAAGAAAGGAATATTGAAGGTAGGGGATGAGATCGAGATTAAGCCTGGCCTTCATATGAAGAAAGAAAATCAGCTGGTGTATGAGACTGTCAAAACAAAGATTCTTTCTATTCATCGCGGGAATACCATGATTCAAGAAGCAACTCCTGGAGGGAGTCTTGCTCTTGAGACTGAACTTGACCCGGCACTTACAAAGGCTGATATTTTATCTGGCTGCATTCTCAGCCTGAAGGGAAAACTTCCTGAAATTATGAGCCATGTGAAAATAAGATTTTCCTTGTTTAAAGAGGTTCTTGGCATTCAAGATAAGAAAAATGTTGAAGCGATTCGGCCTGGTGAGCTTTTATTGCTGAGTGTGAGTACTGCGATCACCATTGGTAATGTGATCCGTGTTAAAGGAAATGATGCTGAACTTTCTTTACGTATTCCTATTGTACCTTTTAAAGGAGAAAATGTAGGAATTGCGAGAAATATCCAGGGGCATTGGAGACTTGTTGGGTTTGGTGAGCTCTTGGGATAAACTTTATTAAGGTTATTTATCTTTTGTTTTGATGGCAAAGAAGAGGTTATTGATAGTGGGAGTATTTTTGCTTCTTCTTGGTTATTTTGCTACTGCCTTTGCTCCACCCTCTATTCCTGCAGAATATGCTTCCTTTATTGTTGGCACTGTGAATGGACCTTGGACCTTACGCGTTTTTTCTCAAATTCATTCTGCTGGCATTCAGTTGAGTGCAAATAACCCTGCAGGGGATGACGCTCTTGTTGATATTTCAAAGAGCGAAGTTTTTTACCGAGAGAGTGGAACTTCTGTATGGATCAAAGCACATGGTTTTTCAGGCAAGATTAATGAAAATCTTGACCTCTATGTCACGAGCCTTTTTTATTTGAAGCCTGCTACTTCCTATGAAGTACGCGCAGTATTGAACAAGATTGTTAATAGTCAGCCAGTGAATGTTCGCGAGATTATTCTTTCATTTACTACACAAATTGATGAATTTTCCTTCACTCCGGAAAATGTTATTACTGTTGATGATGACTTTGCGAGCAATGACCCTGCGGCTAAGAAATTTAAGAGCATTCAATCTGCGCTTGATAATACACAGACTGTACCTGGGACTCGTATTGTGGTAAAACCCGGAATCTACTATGAAAGTATTACAATAAGTAAATCCGGAGAACCTGGAAAATGGATCCAGATTCTTGGCGAGCCCGGAGTTATCTTAGACGGGCATGATCCTGCTCTTGAAAATCTTGGAGCAGGTCAATGGCAGCCTTATTCAAATCCCGATGCAATCAATGGAGAGAATCTCTGGCAGCTTTCTTATCCAAGCAAAATCTACAGTGCCTGGAGAGATGGGAAATATTTTTATCGTTACGTGACAGGTTCTAGTGCAGATCGAACTCCTTTTAGCAATTTCCTGAATGATGCGAGTGGACAATCAGATGTTTGTGATGATATCCCTTATGATGATTTGAATTATCCCTGGCATTTGGAGGAAGGGTATGTCTATGATACTACTGCAAAAAAGATTTACTTGCGATTGAAAGAGGGAGATACTCCAAACCGCCTGCCCTATTATATCTCGAGGTACAAGCAGGCTATTGAAATTGCTCAGCAGGATTGGATTTGGATTGAAGGGCTGACTTTCCAATATTACGGCGCTGGCGAGGTTTTCGAGACAAGGCCTATGGTTATCAATAATGGTAATTTTAATATTATTAGGAAAAACAGCTTCATCAGAAATGCAAATGGGGTGAGGATTTATTGGACAGATGATAATGGTAATATGGCAAATAATGATGTTGCAGATGACGGGGCTGCCTTCAATAGAATAGAATATAATACATTTTCAACTTCTATTCCTGGAAATTGGCTTTATTGTGAAACAAAGAAAGGGGCTGCTTTTATCGGCATTGACATGAGGGGAAGTGTGGGGAATATCATTCGCCATAATGAATTATTTCGCATTGGCGAGAACTCTATTCAGGCACAGCTTGGGGGAAGTCAGCTCAACTGCCGAGAGGATATTGGCTGTGACAAGTTGTATTATTATGCGGGATTTGAGACAGATGTGTATGGAAACTATATTCATGACAATGTTGAAGGTATAGAAAACGATGGTCCTAATGTGAATAGCAGGATTTATGAGAATTACTTAAAGAATATGTGGTCCTATATACTTTCACTCCAGTCAGGTCCGTTTGGGCCGCATTGGCTTTTGAGGAATATTTATTACAATAATGTGAAAGGGCCTTTTGAAGGTTCAGAGGGTTTCTTGAAAATAAGGACTCCATCTGTTTCGAAATATGCTTTCCTGTATCACAATACTTATGTTCACAACAGAGAGGTTGCTGGAAAAGGCGATGCAGCTGTTTCAATAAGGCAGCAATATCGTAATATTGTCATGAGAAATAATATTTTTACAACGCCTTCTGATGTTGTTGCGCAGCTTAATTGCAATCTACAAGCAGAATCCTATGTAAAAGCAGATATTAATTATAATACTTATTTTACATCAAATCAAAATTTCATTAATTTTGAAAAGGCGAATCCTAAACAAGGATCTGATGAGTGTAGTAATATTCTTTATAGTTCAAGAGATTTATTGTGCAGCGCAGAAGGCAAGGAGTGCCGTGGAAAATTTGGCGACCCTGGATTTACTTCTGCAACTGATTTTTCATTGAAAGAAGGAAGCACTAATACCATTGATCAAGGACTTGCGCTGGGTATTCTCCCTTTTATTCAAGGAAGCAGCCCGGACATTGGCGCACTCGAGTTTGGACAGAAGCTGAGCTGTGATAATAATGGGATTTGCGAACCTCTCTTTGAGGATGCAACTTGCAGTGATTGTCCAAAAAGAGGAGATGGATGCCCTGATGCAGATGGTGATGGATACAGCCCATCTCCTTCGTGCAGTAGTCCATTTGACTGTGATGATATTGATCCTGGAGATTATCCTGGAGCTCCAGAGGAATGCAACAATGATGACGAGAATTGTGACGGACAGCCTGATGATGGTCTCGGGCAGATTACATGCGGTGTTGGAGCTTGCACAGTAACTGTGAATCGTTGTTCAGCAGGCGTTTTGCAGGGGTGTATGCCTCGTAGTCCAGAGCAAGAGATCTGCAACAATGAAGATGATGACTGCGACAGAGCTTTTGATGAAGATGAGAATGGAGAACCTCTTTCACAAGGCTGTGCATATAGTGGGCCTGTGGGAACTGGGGGTGTTGGAGTTTGTAAGGCTGGAAGGAGGGTATGCACTAATGGAGAGTATGCTTTCTTTTGCGAGGGTGAAGTGACCCCGGCTTTTGTTGATCAATGTGGAGATAACCTTGACAATAATTGTAATGGAGAGACTGATGAAGGTTGTGGAGATGTTCCATGCACGCCAACTTTAGAAACATGCAATGGCTTGAATGATGATTGCGATCAGTTGACTGATGAAGATGAGAATGGAGAACCATTGTCAGAACCTTGCGCATACCCGGGAGATCCTGGCACTGAAGGGAAATCTGCATGTAGAGCAGGACGGAAAGTTTGTGGTGGGGGGATTTATGGACCTTGCCTTGGAGAGATTAGCCCAAGTGTAGAGGAGTGCGATAATTTAGATAATGATTGTGATGGACAGACTGACGAGAATTTTGTTTGCGATACCATTGAAGGGAAAATCTTTTGTGATCTTCCAGCAGAGAGCTCTTTCATCCCTGATAAAGAACTAACCTTCTGCATTCAAAGAAGCTATCTTTCTTCTGTTTTTAAAAATGATGAGTTAAGTGATAATGACTTGAGTGAAATGATTTATCGAGCTGCGACTTCATGGAATCTTGCTGGCGCTGATATTAATGTGAGATTTCTTGAAGAAATTGATAATTTAGGAGATGATAATCGTGAGAATATAGAGATCACGCAAGAAGATGTTCTAAGTTGTAAATATAAAAATGGAAATTATCGTTTCAAGGAATGTGACGCAACTATTTTAGCAATTGACTGTCCTGATCTTGGAGATATTGGTAGTGATGGTGATGAAAGTTTTGCAGGGGATATTTACTCTGTGATTAACCGGGAAACAAGAACCATTATCCTTTATGGCGGAGGAGATAGAAGATGGTTTGTCGATGAGACTTTGCTCTTGAAGAAGGAAAAGCCGCATCCTCTTTATCTGATTGTGCAGAGGCAGATTGGAAAGCTGTTAGGACTTTCTTATACTGCGTGTTTTAATTATGGCAATCAAAGAATTACCTCTGAGAATATCAAGAGTCTTCAGAATATCTACGGTAGCCGCGAGAATTATCCATCTTCCTCAATACGACTAAGTCCTAGGTCAATTTCTAGCGGCAAGGAGACCACCATTGCCCTTCGGGATAAGGATAGAAGCATCAATCTTTTGACAGAGGTAAAATTTCAAAAGCCAGAGACGCTTATTCCTGTTTCTTGCCAGCCCTTTATTGATTTTGATCGAGAACCTCTGCGTACGCTTTATCTTAAGTGTCCTGCATTTGCTCCAGGAGTTTATCACCTTTTTCTGCAAAATCCTCTAGGAGAGACAAAGAGTCTTCAAAATGCTCTCAATGTCGAAGATAATTACTTTTGGACTGACTTTTCTCCAAAGATTTTTTATTATGAAGGGAAAAATCTTTATGTAGACATGGTCTTCACTGGGAAGTTTCCAGAAGCGACTGCTAATTGTAAAGAAGAAGTTCAGAATCCTGAAGGAAGTCTGAAACTTCCATGCATCGAAGGTTTTCCAGGATCTGATATTTTCAACTGGAAGAAGATAAATGGAGACACTTACCAAGCACTTGTTTCTTTCCCTATCAAAGATTATCTAGAACAGGTTGCTCCAGAACGTGGCGAAACATTACCGCTTTCTTTTCCACTCGCGTTGCAATTTTATTTTGAAGATAAGAGAAGGTTTCCAATTTCAGTTTATGTTTGTCCTCCTTTTACTGAATGCGAAGATGGAAAGTGTCCTCCTTTTACTGAATGCGAAGAGGGAAAGATTACTTTTGCTCCTTTGCCTGAAGATCTAGATGCCCCTAGAGCAGGAATCCAACAGGCTTTAACAGTCACGCAGGGTGGACAGCTTGTTGTGCGCGGCTTTAGCTCTTTCTCTCCGGAATACTTGAAAGGGCAGGCATTCAAGGATAATAAGGATAATAGCGTTTACTTATGGCGCGCTAAATCTGATGAAGATGTCCTCGGTGATAAGCGTTTACTTCTCACTTTAAAAACAGAAAAAGACGCTCCCATAGGGGCTTGGCATATGGAACTGAGTTCTTTGCAAGGCGGCAGCGATAGTTTTCTTTTTTATGTGAAGCCTGCTTTCCAAAGAGGAGATGTAAATGAGGATGGCAGGATCGATCTCGCAGATGCAGTTTTTACATTGAATTATTTATTTAGAGGCAGTAATGCAATAAATTGCGAAGATGCAGCTGATACGAATGATGATGGCAAGTTAGATTTATCAGATGTTATTTATCTTTTAAATTATCTTTTCATTGGTGGGCGAGCTCCCCCAGAACCTTTTGATGCGAGAGGAGTGGATTCTACTTTAGATGGATTATCTTGCTAATTTTTAAGCTAGAAATAATGTTTAAGGATAGATTTTTAAATCATTCTCTTCTTCTAAGAAAATGAATTACACCGCCCTAAAGGGCGAGGTATCTAATAACTAAAAAACAAAATGCAATCACAAATC
>CAYJRI010000057.1:0-6297 GCA_964372435.1 Candidatus Woesearchaeota archaeon
CATGAAGGTTATTTTTGGGTTTCTGATCAATTAGATGAACTTTATGGAGTTAGAGTTCTTTTAGGAATAGAAGCAAACATATTGAATGAAAGAGGAGAGATAGATCTTAATGGAGAACTTCTTGCAAAGCAAAGAGTTGTTATTGCAGGATTACATGCAAGAACTCCTTATAAAACTAATAATTTAGAGAGCAATACTCAAGCATTAGTAAATGCCATGCAAAATCCTTTAGTTCAGATCATTTCACACCCCCATAGAACTGATTTTCCTGTTGATATAGAAATAGTATTTCAAGAAGCATACAAAACTCAAACATTGCTAGAATTAAATAATCAAGCATTCACTCAGCAAGCTTCACAAAAAGGTTTTCTGGAAACCTATAAAAGGCTTGTAGACTTATCCAGAAAGTATGGGCACCCCCTAATAGCTGGAAGCGATGCTCATGTTGCTAAAAAAATAGGTGAGGATTCCGGAATAGCAGCTGTTTACGAAAAGATTGGATTAACTGACGATCTTCTAATAAACAACTATCTAGAGGAATTGGCAAAATGGATGAAGGAAAAATAATTGAATTCTTAAAAATTGGAGGAATGAATCTTTATGAGGCAAAAATATATTTTTCTCTTCTGAAATATGGAAAGGTAAGCAGATCCGAAATATTCAAAATCGCAGATATTCCACAAAGCAGAATGTACGATATCTTAATATCTCTAAAAAGCAAGGGTTTAATAAAACAATCAAATCAGTCAGTTATTCCTGAGCATCCAAGAAAGATAATAAATTCCAATAAGTATACTAGAAATAAAGAGAAAATAGGATTTATAAAAAATAAATTGGGGATTCAACTAGCAGATATTACTAAAAGAATAGAATTAATACAAAATGAGAAAAATATTTTCCATAAACTTGAGAAAATGTATGATTCTCCTTCTACCCAGCATCCGATAATTAATAGGTTCTTGTCTTTGTTTAAGGAATCAAAAAAAGAAATTTTGTGTTGTACAACTCTTCCCATACTATATCCTTCTGGCCAATTTTATGATGAAGTCTTAAAAGTGGTAGAAAGGGGCATTTCTTATAGGCGGATCCTTGGTTTTGATTATGTAATGGCACAAGGTGAGAGGTCGATCCTTCATGATGAAAAAAAAGGGATAAAAATTAAAGTAATCCCTGAAATTGATATAAAGGAAAAGTATTATATTGTAGATGGCTCATATATTTTTCTAAGAGCAATCAAAACAACTTTAGATCTAGAAAACGAAGAAGCTTTTATATTCGACCAAGAAGAGATTGTTAATTCGTATAAGAAGAATTTTGAAAAATTATGGGATTTGGGGGAAACATTAAATTATTTTTTGAGTAAAGTAAAAACCAAGATAAAGTCAAATAAAGAGTATAATTCTATTTTGATTGATGTTTTTGAGAATGGGAGAACAAATAAAGAAATCTTAAAGAAAAAGTTTGAAAATCAAAAACAAAAAATTGATGAATTAATAAACAAAGGTATTTTAAAGGACTCAGAGGTTAAGGACATGTTGATTATTGATGTTTCTATATTATTTAGGGTTTGAATTTAATAGAAATTAGTGTGATGCCTTCAGATCTTAACAAATAATTCTCTCTTACTTAACAATGCGCCCACAAGAAGATACCTTTTTATATCATGCTTCCTTCTCCTTCCAAAAGAGAAAAGATGAGAGCAATATCTTTTGCAGGCATTGATGGCTGGTTGAACTCCAAGCCTTTAGAAATCTCCATGCTCAAGGGAAAAGTAGTCCTTCTTGATTTCTGGACCTACTCTTGTATCAACTGCCTCCGCACACTCCCCCATATGAAGCAACTTTGGGAAAGATACAAAGAATATCCTTTTATTATTATCGGCATCCATACTCCTGAATTCAACTTTGAAAGGAGGAAGGAAAACGTTGAGGCTGCTGTCAAGAAACATCAACTTTCTTACCCTATAGCTCTCGACTCAGAAAACGTTACCTGGAAGCTCTATGGAAATCGTTACTGGCCAAAGCAAGTCTTGATTTCAGCAGAAGGAGAAATTGTCTATGGCCATATCGGAGAAGGGGGTTATGATGAGATTGAGAAAAATGTCGTTGAGCAATTGCAAGCCATAGGAGTCAATGTCAAATTCAAGAGAGAAACCAATTTTATGGATATGTTCCGTTTCTCAAAAAGGTCAGAATATATCTCCCCAGAGACGTATGCTGGCAGTTTGCGGGGAAGTATCGCGAGCAATGTTGTCTGCAGACTTGAAGGAGGCTGCAATACCTATAAAGATCCTGGAGAACATATGCCAGACTCTATTTACCTCGAGGGAGACTGGATTCAGGAGCCTCAATATGTTCTCCATAACGGAGAAAAAGGCTATGCGCTCTATAAGTTCAGCGCAAAATCCGTCAATGTTGTCCTAGATTCAGAAAAGAACATTGAATGTGCCATTGCACTCGATGGAAGACCCCTCACAAAATACAATGCGGGCGGAGATATTATCTTTGACAAAGATCAGAGCAAGATCCTTGTAGACAGGCCTGACCTGTACAATCTCTATCAAAGTGAAAAAACCGAAGAGCATGAAATCAAAATCGAATGTGCGCCGGGACTGAAAGTACATGTGTTCACGTTTGGGTAATTATTACATATACCTCAAAATCCTTGTAAGAGGCTCTCCTTTCTTAACAACATGGCTCGCTTCCCTCTCAATCTGAGGATCAGCAGACTGAAATACGATCACATTTGGAATGATTTCTGCCTGTGGCACTTTCGTCACCTTATTTCCAATCAACCAAGAATAGCTGACATCAACACCTTCATCTCTCACAATGTCTACTAATTTCTGCGTCAAACCATAACGATTTGGCTCTTGAGTCCAGTGTTTCCCTAAATCAGGATGCTTTTTCTTGTACCATTGCTCAAATGCAAAATTGAATACTAAAGGAATATACTTGCCTGTACACATTCCCCTTTCATCAATCTCAAGCTCTGTGCCGAAGACAAAATCAATGGCGTGAGCATGCGAATCATACGAGATGGTCTCTTTCAAGATCTGATAGGGAACAGTAGGATTTGAAGTAGAAATAGCAACGAGATAATTTCTCTTTTTCAGTGCTCTTACAGTATCTTGAAAGTCAGGGCGAAGTTTCTCCCGTAGAAATTGCCTGGCCATTTTTTTTACTTCTGCTAAAAAAATTCCCTTAAAAAGTCCTACTCGTGCTGCCAAGCCATGCGGGCCACGCTCCTTTTTCTTCAAATATTCTTCTTGCATCTTTCTTGATTCATCACCCTTACCAAGTTTATCTAAGAGATAATCAAAAGTACTTTCCTCTGGCTTGAAGTCAAAAATAGTCCCGTCAGATCCGAAAACAACAAGCTTATTCATCCTCGTTAAAAGAAGAAGGAATATAAAAGGTTTTGCAATACCTTTAAAAACACCGATCTCTTTTGTTCATTATGGTCATGAAAGAGGTGCTTCTTTCAGTAATAGGTATTATCCTCGCATTTCCAGCAGGATATATCTTAGCCAGACTCACAAGAGATGAGTTGGTGAAGGGAAGAAAATTCTTTGAGCTTCTCGTCATTGCATCCTTAATCATACTGTTTGCATCATTATTCCTTGAAGAAAGAAGATTAACCTTTGCTGTATTATTAACCATGAGCTTCTCAATTATCATCTCCCTGATCTCACTCTACAAAAGCTTTGATAAGAAATTTGTCAAGGCATAAGAAGTTTTAAAAGAGTAATCTCTTTCTTCTGGCATGTTGTATCTTATCGGTCTAGGCCCAGATCTCTGTAGTATAAGTCTAGAGGCCTTGGAAGTTTGCAAGAAGTGTAAAATCATTTATCTCGAGGATTATACAGCAAAAATTCCTTACTCTCAAGAAGAACTCGAATCTCTGCTCAAGAAGAACATTCGGCGCCTCAAGAGGGAGGAGGTAGAGGAAGAATCATTTCTTGAAGAAGCAAAAACAAGAGACATTGCCCTTCTTGTCTATGGATCTCCTCTAGCAGCAACCACCCATATCTCTCTTATTTTGAAGTGCAAAAAGGAGTCCATCCCCTTCAAAGTCATTCATAATGCAGGAATTCTCAACGTCATTGCAGAGACCGGACTCCAAATCTATAAATTCGGGAAAACAGCCAGTATGCCGCAATGGACTTCTTCATACAAACCCTCTTCCTTCCTTGAAATCATTAAAGAAAATCAATCAATAAATGCACATACCATCCTTCTTGTTGACATTGGCTTGTCATTCAAAGAGGCATTACAGCAACTGGAATCTGCAATAAAAAGCATTAAGCTAGAAAAAATCATTATCTGTTCTCTCCTTGGAACGAACAAACAAAAAATTTTATATAATTCAACAGAAAACTTAAAAAAGATTAAAGAAGATATAGAAGAACCCTTCTGCTTCATCATCCCCGGGAAACTTCATTTTCTTGAGGAGGAGATGCTTACCTATTTTTCATAATTTTTCAATCTAGTGGCCTCTTCTTTCTTATCAAATCTTATAACGAAAATAGGACTTACTGTCGTAGATTCTCCATACTGATCTGATTTCTGATATTCTTCGCGTGGTGGGCGATATTCTCTCTCAAGACTAAAGGAGCATCCGCTCAACAGCAAGCCAGCAAGAGCTAACTCTAACTTTTTCATAAGAATATAAAAATCAGCGATTATATAAATTTTTATTACTCTTTTACAATGAAAAAAGGGAGAAAGTTATTTATAGTAGGAAAAATCAGAAAAGGCATGGAAGAGTATAAAAAAAAATTTATTGAATTCTTGCTCAAAACAGGCGCCTTGCGCGTTGAAGGAGACTTCACTCTGAAAAGCAAAAGAAGCTCTCCTTGGTTTGTGAATATTGGAGACTTTAATGAAGGAGAGTCCACCACCGAGCTAGGTAGAGCGTATGCGCATACATTAGTCCATGAATCCAATGAAAACCATAGAACATTTGATATCGTTTACGGAATTCCTGAAAAAGGAAATGCACTTGCCGTAGCAACATCAATGTGTCTTGCCCAGGCAGGCTTGAATTTTCCTTGGTTTTTCACACGAAAAGTTCCAAAAGAATATGGAGAAGCAACAGATCTCACCCCTGCTGAAAGAATCAAAGCTCTGGTTGTTGGAAGAGCTCCAAAAGAAGGGCAGGCAATTGCCCAATTGGATGATGTTTTTACAGCAGGTGATGCAAAGTATGAAGCAAAAAGGGTTTTACAAAGTCTTGGAGAATTCAAGTATCCTATTTTAGCAATTGCTGTTGACAGGCAGGAAGTGGGAATTGACGGCAAAAGTGCAATTGAGGAGTATGAAAAAGAGACAGGAACAAAAGTAGCATCAATAGTAAACGCAACAGAAATTTATCAGTTGCTCTCTGAAGCAGAAGTAGTATCTAAAAGAAGAGTTGGTCTAGAAAGAATGACAAGTTATCTTCGTGTTTATGGCACTCAAGATGCGAGAAACGCTCTCGGGAAGCTAGAATATAAAATAGTTTCAAGAGATCGTAGTGTTATTCCGGCTTGTGACGTTGAAACTATTGAACAATTTGAAGCTCTTGTGAAAGAAACAGCAGATGTCGAAGGAATTGGAGCTTACAAGATCGGCTTCGAACTCGGACTTAATTATGGCCTGCCCAGAGTAGTAGAGACAGCAAGAAAACATACACAAAAACCACTCATTTATGACCATCAAAAAGCAGGAACAGATATTCCAGATACGGGGAAAAATTTTGCTCGTACCATGAAAAAGACAGGAATAGATGCTGTTATTTTCTTTCCCCAGTCAGGTCCTGAAACAGAAAGAGCCTGGATCTATCATGCTTTCGATCATGGATTAAATGTGATTGTCGGAGGAAGAATGACTCATCCAGCTTATGCAGTGAGTGAAGGAGGTTTCATTACCGATAAAGGTGCAATGGAGATGTATCACATTGCAGCAAGAGCAGGAGTCAACCATTTTGTTGTTCCAGGGAATAAACCTGATGTAATAGAAGAGGTGAGAAGTGCAGTTATAGCAGAGGGCGTTGATCCTGTCTTTTTTGCCCCGGGTTTTATTGCACAAGGTGGAAAAATCGAAGATGCTGCAAGAGTTGCAGGAGAATACTTCCATGGAATTGTAGGGCGGGGAATTTATGGTTCAACAAACATGAGAGAAGCTGCCTTAGAGCATACATCACAACTTAACTAGAATTCACCAATCATGGGAAAGTACCGAATATATAAATATTTTTAAACTTTAAACATTTCGAAAATTCATGAAAGCAACAACCTTAGCTCATTGGGAAAGT
>CAYJRI010000058.1:0-6254 GCA_964372435.1 Candidatus Woesearchaeota archaeon
TTGATATGTGCATAAGGAGGTTAGTTTAGTCCGGAATTTAGCTAATCACCTAAATAATTTATTGTGTATAAAGTGTATACCTCGGGATTAAGAAGGGGCAACTACTAATTTATTGTGTATAAGTTATATTGCTTTAAAATTTATTAAGGGTAAATTTAACTTGTCTTCTTGGGCTCTGAAATTGCTTAGAGGTATAAAATTAACTTGTCTTCTTGGGCTCTGGAGGAGAAGGTTTTTTAACCTAGAAAAGATCAATTTATATGAGCGGAGAAAAAGTTTATGCCGGTCTTCCAGGTTATCAACAGGTGTTTCCAGAACAACTCGATAAACTCAATGAGCTCTATGATCGTATGGGTGCGACAGGAGCGTTTTTCAAGAAAGCGGGTTCTTTTTTTGGATATGATATTGAACATACCCCAAAAACCGAGGACGGGTATCATTGGTTTTGGGGAGTTAATGCAAGATTAAAGAAAGGAGTTGTGGCTGTACTTTTTCCTTGGGCGCAAGATTCTCAGAGGCGGGAGAATTTGCGTTTAGATCGCTCGATTGCAGTATATGTAAAGGATAAAGTTTCAGGTCGAGAAGTAAAAGGTATCCTCGAACAACTTTGTCAGTGTTTTTTGAAAAAAGAAGAGCGGCAAAAGTTGATTCTTGATCTTGGTTGGAAACTCTTGCGAGAATAAAGGGAAGATTTATAAATTTCCTTTCTTTTTCATGGAAATGAAAGGGGTTTTAGTTATTTTAGATGGTCTTGGTGATTTGCCTCACCCAAAGCTTGGTGGTAGAACACCTTTAGAGGCAGCAAACAAACCTTATCTTGATGAGATTGCAGGGAATGCCTCTCTTGCTTATTTGTATCCTATAAATGAAAAGTATGTTCCTGAGTCTGATAAGGCAACACTCCATCTCCTCGCAAGGGAGAAGGCTCAGATTTCGAGGGGGCAGTTGGAAGCACTAGGCGCTGGTATTGAATTAAAGCCAGGAGATCTTGCATTGAGAGCGAATTTTGCTACGATTATGGATTGGGAGGAGAAGCGGATTGTGGACCGAAGAGTGGGGAGGACTTTAACAACGAAGGAGGCGAAAATTCTTGCAGATTCTATTAATAAAGAAGTGAAACTTGAACATCCATTTCTTTTCAAGCCTACAGTGCAGCATCGAGGCGTACTTGTTCTCAAGGGTAGTTTTTCTGACAGTATCTCAAATACAGATCCTGCTTATCCTGGAGGAGGGAAGTTTATTGGAGATATTATGAAAGATGCAGAACCTTTAGATGAGAAGGATCTTTCAGAGTATACTGCAGGACAGGTGAATGCATTTGTGAGGCAGAGCTTTTCTGTGTTGCAGAGGCATTATATCAATCAGAAAAGAAGGCTGGGAGGGCAATTACCTGCAAACATTATTTTAACACGTGGCGGGGGCGCTTCACTTCCCAGGATTGAACCTATGCGCAGTTGGGCAGGTGTTGCTTATATGCCCTTAGAAAAAGGAATTGCAAAGGCTTTTGGCATGGAGCTTTTTACTTTTGATTATTCTTTAAAGAGCTATTCTGCATATCGTGATTTAAAGAAATTGCTGAAGAAAGCGGGAAAGTTTGCAGCCAAGATGATTCAAAAACATCAGAAGAGGTTTGACTACTTCTATGTGCATTTTAAGGAAACTGATCTTCCGGGACATGATAACCTTCCTTTGGAAAAGAAAGAAATGATTGAAATTCTCGATAATTATTTTTTCTATTATCTTCTTAAAATGATAAGGAAACAGAAGTTTAAAATTATAGTAACAGGCGATCATGCAACTCCTTGTATCAAGTCAGGACATTCTGCAGATCCTGTGCCTGTTTTAATGATGGAAGAATACAAGGAAGCACAGCGAGTGAATTTTTGTGAGAAAACATGCTTGGCAACGAGGAATAAAATTTATGGCAAAGAGCTGTTGAAGAAGGCTGGGTTTGGATGAAAAAATGAAAAAGAAAGAATTGCATATTCTGTTCATCTGCAAGTATAATAAATTCCGGAGTAAGGTGGCTGAGGCTGTTTTTAAGAGAGAGAATAAAAATCCAGCTTTCAAAATAAAGAGCGCAGGGATTATTCCTGGAACGTTCTTAAATGAGAAAACAATTGCTACATGCAAGGAAATTGGTATTTCTTTACAGGGAAAGCCTCAAGCATTAAGCATCCCTCTTCTTCATTGGCAAGATATTCTCGTGATTGTTGCGAATAATGTGCCTCCTTCCTTATTTCATCAAAATAAATATGGAAAGAAATTGATGGTTTGGAAGGTATTTGATACTTCTGAGATTCATAAAAAAGGAGATAAAAAGAAGATTCAGAATACTGCTAGAGAGATTGAGAGAAGGGTGAATAGGTTGTTGAGCGGGTTGGAGAAGCAGTTTAAGTATTTTGATTAAGAAACATTTAAATAGTCCTAAGATATAACAATTGTTATAAAATGAAACTACAAATATCTAAAAGATATCAATCGTTATATATGGAAACCGCACGTCTAAGAGTGATGAGCATGCTGTGGCGTTATCCGGAGAAAGAGTTTAGTTTGTCTGATTTGGCCAGGGAAGCGAAAGTTGCGAAGGCAAATATCAGAGAGATTCTAGAGAAGCTTCATAATATGGGATTCATCCAAGTCACTAAGCTTGCTACTTTATGGCGGATCAAAGCGAACCAGCAAAACGAGTATTTCATTAAAAGCAAGATCGTGTATAACCTTAATGTTATTTATGGAAGTAGTTTGGTAGAGTTTCTTAATGATCACTATAAAAATCCAAAATCAATTATCCTCTTTGGAAGTTTTCGTAATGGACAAGATATTTCTACTTCAGATATTGATATTGCAATAGAGATGAATGAACTTAAGGAATATGCGATTACAGAGTTGAGAGAGCTGTCAGAATTCGAGAAACAGATCGGGAGGAAAATACAGCTCCATCTTTTTAATAGAAAAAATATTGAGAATCATTTGTTTAATAGCATTGCAAACGGCATTGTTCTTTTAGGGTTCCTGGAGGTTAAACCATGAAGCCTGAGAATATTAATTCCTGGTTAAAAGTTGGTCTTTTACGAGTACGGCAGACGGAGAAAGAGAGAGTTTTATCGATGATTGAGTCTGCTCAAATGAATATAGAAGTCGTAAAAGGTATTTCCTTGGATGAAAAGACAGCGACGGTCATTTTTAGAGAGATTTACGAGTCAGTAAGGCAGCTGGGAGATGCTCTCTGGTGGGTGAAAGGATATGAGCCTGCAAATCATGAAATGAGTTTAGAAATTTTAAAAGAGGTTGATATTCATGCGAAAGTGAAACTCAATTTTCTTGGAAGATTCAAGAAAATACGCCATGATGTAAATTATCGAGGATTTAAAGTTTCTGCATCACAAGCCAAGGAAATTATTGATTTTTGGGATGCTTGTGGAAAGGAGATTATGGGTGTAATTAGAGAAGGTCTAAAAAGCTTATGATTTTTTGAGAATTTTTATTGTTCCTTTAAAACTTTGAATATAAATTTCTCTACTTCAGCGAATGAAGGAAGCTCGCCCATTACCAATGGTTTCAACTCAGTCTCCCAGATTTCTTTTTTCTCCCCTATCTTTTCTTTGAGTTCTCTTTTATTGAATTTTTTATTGTAATAAGAGAGTTTTTTATTAATTAAAGTTCTGTCAAAAGAGATATTCTTTTTTAGGAGAAAGAAGAGGTCATAGAGATCCCTCGCATAATTTCTTGTGAGTAATGCCCTTATTTTTTCAGCAATAATCTCTTTTTCATCCATAATATTGAGAGTAAAGGGAGGAATATCTGAGTAGACCGAGCGTATTTCCTTAATACTCTGGTGATGCACTTTTTCTCGCTTGCTAATTTCTACACTTACATAACATCTTTCAATTTCCTTAGCATAAAGAGGTCCTTCTGCACTTACCCTAAATGAAAGTGAGATATTATTCTCTTCTATTTTATCAATATGGTGAGGTATGCCTAATAGCTCAAGGTCTTTTTTAATTGCTGTTGCTATCTTGCTTATATCAAAAGGTTGTATCATGGTAAAATCAAGGTCTTCAGAAAATCTTCTCATATTATATAAAAAGAAAAGAGCTGTTCCTCCTTTAAAAACAAGTTCATTTGCAGTAGAGGTTGAAAGAGCATGAAGAATAATCGTCTGGATGTAGTGCTTTTCTTGCTGATAGGGTTTTAATCCTGTAAACCTTGCTATTTCTTTTAGGTCATCTTTGGTTAACATCTTCATTCACGTAGAGATACCATTTTTTGTCAAAAGAGCCTTTCTTTTTTAGGGAAGGATTCAATTTATAGATTATATTATTCTTTCTTTTTAAATGATGCTTTATTCTTAGAGAGTCAAAAAGGTATCCTATTCTTCTTGTAAGAACTTCGTTTTTAATTAAAGAGAGATAGGATTCTAATTTTTGAACTTTTGCCTTCTTTAATGCCTCAATAATAAGAGGGAGTCTGCAATATCTTAGAAAGAGAAGAGAATCAAGAATAGCTTTTTCAAGATCTGCCAGCATTATAAAACTATTGCCTTTTTTTATTCTTTTGTATCCGAACATGAGCCTGGGCTGCACTTTTATAAATTGTATATTAAGAGAGTTAGTTTTGAGCTGTTTTTTTTGTCTTGATGTAAGAATATAGATTTTGTCTATTACCTGCTGCATAACATTATGGAGATAAAAGGCCGAAGTTAAAGAGATATAACTCGGAAAGATGAGTTGGGATGCAATGATGAAAGGGTCATCAGTGAGAGAGTATTTATTCTTCTCTATTTTTATAAGAAGATTTTTTTTCATCATACGATGGGCATAAATGTATGCTATCTCCTTTTTGAGATTTAAAAGCCTGGAGAATTCGTTTATGGTAAATATCTCTTTCTCATTCTTTTTCAAAAGCTCTTTTATCTCATAGAGATTCATATATTTCCCTGGAGAATGTTGTTTATAAATCTTTCTATTATTCTTAACAATTTTGTTAAGGATAATATTTTATAATAAGTAGCTCTTGGAGGAAATTCTAATTTAACGAATGACTTTTCCTTAGGAATGTTGGATAATTCTTACTACTCCATGATTAGCGTCAACTTCTATGAGGTCTCCATTTTTGAGCACTTGGGTGGCTACCTTTGTTCCAATGATGCAAGGGATATTAAACTCTCTTGAAACGATAGCTGCATGACTCATTATTCCACCCTCATCAGTAATAAAGGCGCTTGCCCTCTTTAATGCTGGCAAAAATTCAGGAGTGGTCATTGCAGTTACCAATATCTCTCCTTCTTTGAGTTCATTTGCTTGTGAATAGCTCATGATCTTTCTTACAACACCTTTTACACTTCCCTTAAAACCAACTTGCCCCCTTAACTCACGAATATCTTCTGTTATTTTTTCAATCTTGATCCTAAATATTTTTTCAATATCCTCAAGAGTTTTATCAACCCATAAAGTGTCATTTGCATAAAAATATTTTTTCATTCTTTTCTCTAATTCAGTTTTTGGAGGAAATTTTCTAAAAAAAATTTCTTCAATTAATAGCACTGATGACAGTTCATCTAGCTCGGGAAATATTTTTTTCAGTGATCTTCTTATGACTCTATCTCCTTTGTCTCCTGCTGTATCAGTAAATGTAAGTGCTTTTTTCACTAAATTGAATTCTTCGGTGTTTTCGGGCAGCATTCCTGCTAAAAAATAAATTGCTTCATAAAGCGACCAGCCTTCTTGATAGTTCTGAATAAATTGCGCCAGTTCTTCATGAGAGAGGGTTTTCTCTTTTTCCCAGCTCTCCTGGGTTTTCCCATAGACCTCAAAATATTTTTTTACTATCTTCTCAACAAACTTTTGGTCTTTTTTTAATTGGTTTTTTAATTCGTCTTGAATCCAATTGAACCCTCTGGGATCCATATAACAATTTACAGTATCTTCTGTCTTTTCGAAGAGAATATAAGGATTATAGGGTTGCTGCTTATCTGTCCATACTCTTGGGTCTGTACTCTCACCTTTACACCAAGCTTCAATATGCGGCAGGCAGAAATCTCGTGCATGTTCTTTCTTAAAAACGGGTAAATTGACTTCTTTCTCATTCATTTGACTTCTGTTTTATTCAATTTTTTTGCCTCTTTCTAGGATTTTTATGATGCCTTTGATTGCGTCATCCTCTTTCAATAAACTCTTCAATTTCCTTCTTTTTTTTGATATTCAAAGAAACTTCCAAGCCATAATGAGTTGGCTTTGACAAAAGCAGTCTTT
>CAYJRI010000059.1:0-6149 GCA_964372435.1 Candidatus Woesearchaeota archaeon
AATCGTGCTGATACTGCTTCTGCAAATTTTTCACAGGAACAACAATAGAAGCTCTCCCAAGTTCACGAGCAATGTGCAAGGCAATAGCAGACTTTCCAGTCCCGCACATCCCTCGAATAAAAATAATTTTCTCTCCCTTTTTTACAGCATCAACAACCTCGCGCACAACATCTTCCTGAGTCTTCTTGTTAGAAAATTGAAGCGGAGGCAGTTTCCTCTCAGCACCCTCTTTTACCTCATACAAACTCCACATAGAAAAAGATGTTCCAAGGCAGATATAAAAACATATGGATAACCAAAAAACCTCACCCCATCTTCTTGAACTTCAAAAAAGCATGCCACCTCTCAAGGTATTCCTGCGCCTTCTTATTCAGCTTCCCAGGAGCCAGAAAGAGAGCCGGCAGCCTCAGCGCTTGCGCCTTCTGCAAAGCCTGAATCAAATCAGCATCAGCAACCAGCTTCTTATCCCGCGCAACAGCTAAAAACTTCATGCCCCCAAGAGCAGTTTCAACCTCTACAACAGCTTCATACTCCCTCTTCGAAAATGCCTTATTCTCAAGAATGTTAATGTGTTGTTTCCCAAGAAACCCCTCCAAAGAAAGAGCAAACGCGGTCTTTTCAGGAGCAGGTTCAGGTGTTAATGCAGCCTCTCCAAGAATCTCCTTCTGCACAGGAAGGAGCTCATGATCCTCAACAAATTTCCTCTCCTCTTTTTTTCTCTTCAATGCTCTTTTTTCTACCACTTCCTTCTTCACTTCCTTAACCTTCTCAACTTCAGCAATTTTTTCCTCCTTCCTCACTTCTCTCTTCTCTTTTTTGGGCTCCAGGATATCTTCGATAGCCTTCTTCGCATCATCTTCAGAATAAACAAAATATCTCCAAAAAATAAATTCCTTCTCTAAATTGTCTAATTTCTGTTTTACAATAATTTGCTCAGCAAAATCCTTTAAACTGCGAAGTGCAACACGCGAAGCTGGATCCAACTGATCATCCCGAAGAATCTTTTGCTCCTTCAAAAGAAGAAAAGCCTCTTTCTCCTTGCTCCCGAGAAAATGAAAAAAATTCTCAAGCAGCGGCTCCTGCCCTGGCAGCAGATAAAGAGGAGACCCTCCGACTCTCATATGAGAAGTCTTCACTAACTTCTCTGCAATAAGCTCAGACAAAAAAGCCCCTGCGAAAATCATAGAAACACCTGTAGCCTTTGCAACATGAACAGGCAAGCTTGGACCTCTTCCCTGAATGAGGTCAAGAATCTTCTGCCTCGTTTCCAACACCTGAGCTGTTTTGTCTCCTATAGCCATAGTAAGAAAAATACATGAGAGGTTATAAAGCTTATGCACGAAAAACCTCAAAAAGACACATTTAAATAGATCATTTCGTTGTTGACTTTATGAAGAAAGTCTCACTAGTATTACTTATCCTTCTCTTCTCCCAGATTGCATTCGCAGAAACCTTCTCCTTCCCAACTTCACAAGTCTATGGAAAAACCTGCACTTACATTTGGGACTCAACTCTGTATAAAGATCAAGAGGTAAAAATTACTACAACAACAAGCGACGCAAGCGGTGCCAAAGATTCTGACTCAGTATCTATAAAAGTAACAGACACTCCCTCAGAAAAAAATCGTATTCGAGGAATCTGGGCAGCCTCTCTAGACATAGGAATTGCCTCTCCGACAATCGACGCGAAAGTAGGCGCAGTTAAAATAGAAGTTTTTGCAACTGGTCCTTATAAACCAGGCGAAATTTACCTCTCCATTCAAGATGCTGCTCCATTTCCGATCTCTGAATCAGATTGTGTCATTAATGTTTGTACCGATAGTGATAGAGAACGAGGTTATTATATCCAGGAAACTACCTCAGAAGGAATAAGCATCACCATCAAAGAAGCCCTCAACATCAAAGGCTATGCAACTGGAAAGTTCCTATTGAATGACCAATACTATGAAAAAGTTGTAGATGAATGCACCCTTCAAGGAGATAAAACGCAGCTAAAAGAATGGAGCTGTGTTGAAAGCGGAAATCTTGGCATGGGATTTCCCATAAGCATTGGCAAACTCTACCTTTACTATCATGACTGCTCCAATGGCTGCAAAGACGGTGCCTGCTTTGCAGGTTCAACCTCTACACCAGAACCATCGCCCTCTCCAACTGCAAGCCCAAAACCATCCCCCACAGTTTCACCGTCTCCAACTGCAAGCCCAAGTACATGCACAGACACTGATGCAGGAATTAATCTCTACAAAAAGGGATCTATAAAAGGATCGGAAGATGGAATACCTTTTGTAAGAGAAGATAAATGCTCAGTCATCCCCTACGGAGAAACAATTCTTGAAGAAAATTATTGCTTCATTGATAATTTTGATATTTTTCATGAGAAAGGAGATGGGGCTTTATTACAAATAAAGTGCACAAAAGGATGTTCAGAAGGAAGATGTCTTGGAGAAGAAAGAACTCCACCACCTTGCATTGATAGCGACGGTGGGAAAAACTATAACCTCAAAGGCCAGATCAAAGGACCAAAGTCCCCAGGAAAAGAAGAAGATCTCTTCACACCAATCCTCTACAAGGATTTCTGCACTTCAAAACTAGAAAATGGTCGTGCTGAATATTCCTGTCAAGACGGGCTTGTAACATCGCAAACCTATGCTTGCCCTCAAGGATGCAAAGAAGGACAATGCATCACCTCAGCAACCAAAGAGGTCATCAAAACCATCATCCCATGCGAAGCCCCCTTCATTCGCGGAGATGCCAACCAAAATGGAAATGTAGATATCTCAGACACGGTATATATCAGCCGCGTACTTCAAGGAGAATACCAACTCAAATGTCAAGATGCAGCAGACGCAAATGATGATAGCTATGTTGATGAAAAAGATTATCAGTATCTCCTCTCCTTCTTATTTGAAGGAGGCCCTAAACCCCCAGAACCCTACCCCTTCCCAGGAGTTGATGAAGTTTGTGATGAAACTGATAATGACCGAGACGGACTACTTGACGAAGGATGCATCAAATCAGCCCCCATATGCGAAAAGTACTACAAATGCCCTGACGGAAGAGAAGTACAATACTGCTTCATCCATAAAACCTACAACGATCAAGGAGAAGTTGTTGGTGCAGGTTGTGGTTGCAAATCAGATCCCTCCTCTCTTTGCGAACCAACTGCGGCAAGACCAAGTGAAGAGGAACCTACAGTAAAACCCCTTCCAACTCCTGGAGAAACCCCTGTAATTTGTGATGGATGCATCCTCGAGAATAAATGCGTCTTCATCGGCTACAGGATAGAAGGGAAATATTGCGATATTGATAGCGAATTCGTAGAACAGAAAGAAGAAGAAGAAAGTTGCGATAATAATTTTGAATGCTCCTCTAATGTTTGCATCAATAACGAATGTATCAGCCAAGGCATACTCAAAAAAATTCTTGACTTCTTCAGGAAGCTTTTTGGTCTCAAATAATCACGGCCTCACCCAGGAGATCTCATAATACGTAACATCTCCTTCATCATCCACAATTCCTATCAGGAGATTTTTCTTCGTTGAGTGCGCAACCCTGTTCTTTGCAGCAAATTCATGCCACGTCAAAACCTGTGACTCATGCACAGGATACAAAACCCATTTCGCATGATCCTCTCCAGGAGAAACTCCCTTTTCATACACTCGGAAATCAGCTCCAAACTTCAGGGCTGTTTTCACAATATACCCCCTATTTCGCAGATCACGAAAAACCAGATACTTGGTCTGAATTTTCTTGTCAAGTTCTTTTGCTTTCTGAAAAAGAGATTCGAAACTCAGCTTCCTTTTCCCTGCATACACATGCATTCTCCTCTTCTCAGCGAGATAAAGTGCCTCAGAAAGAGAGTAATGGATCTTGCCTTCCACAAGTTCCCCAAATCGCGAAGCTCCATACAAATGCATCGCCTCTTGCGTATTGCTAAAAACATTCTCTCCAGCCAAAACAGCTTTCACAGACCTCTTCTTACCAGCAGTCATAATCTCCAGCGTCTTGTCTATCTCAATAACTTCCTTCTTTCTTTTCACTTTCCTATTTCCCCTCATACTCATAAAAAGCAATCTTCAGGGTATATATAAACCTAATCCCAAGATTTTTAAACAAAAACTTCATCCTCAGCAGATGGAAGAGATTGATTTCAAAGAAATCGAACAACGATGGCAAGAAGCCTGGGAAAAGAGCCAAGTCTTCAAATCCACTCCAGGGGAAAAAAAGAAATATTATGTCTTGGAGATGTTTCCTTATCCCTCTGCATTAGGGCTGCATGTTGGACATCTCAAAAACTACATTCCTGGCGATGTCACAGCCCGCTACAAAAGAATGCAAGGCTTCAATGTCCTTTATCCCATGGGCTACGACTCATTTGGGCTTCCAGCAGAGAACGCAGCAAAAGCAGCAGGAGAACCACCGCAAAAATACGCAGAAAAAGCAATCGCTTATTATATGAAGCAACAGCAAAAAATAGGACTAAGTTACGACTGGAGCCGCCTCATTGCAACCCACCGCCCAGAATACTACAAATGGAATCAATTTTTCTTCCTAAAATTCCTTGAAAAAGGCCTTGCTTACAGAAAAAAAGCACCAGTCAACTGGTGCCCAAAATGTGAATCCACGCTTGCAAATGAAGAAGTTATCGGAGGAAGATGCTGGAGACACGAAGATACGCTTGTTGAAGAAAGAAAACTCGATCAATGGTTCCTCGCAATCACAAAATATGCCGACGAACTCCTGGAAGACATTGATAAACTCCAGTGGAGTGAACAAATTAAAACACTTCAAAGAAACTGGATAGGAAAAAGCGAAGGAGTCTTCCTCGATTTCTATGTGAAAAGTATGAGAAAAAACCTCCGTATCTTTACAACGCGGCCAGACACAGCCTATGGCGTCACATTCTTAGTAGTCTCTCCACACCATCCCCTTATCTGGGAGCTTCTCCTAAAGAACAAAGAGGACTTTAATACTTTTGTTAATAAAGCAAATCAGGCATCTGAAGAAGAAAAGGAGAAAGAAGGATTTTTCCTAGGAAGCTATGCCATCAATCCTTTCACGAATGAGGAAATCCCCATCTATGCAGCGAATTTTGTTCTTGCCGAGTATGGAACAGGAGCAGTTATGGGGGTTCCAGCACATGATAAAAGAGACTTTGCCTTTGCCCAAAAATACAACATTCCTATCAAGCAAGTCATTATCCCGCAAAGCAAGGCAGAAGAAGAAACCATGGAAGAAGAACTGAATGATGCCTATGTTGATCAAGGCGTATTGATCAACTCAGGAAAATTCTCAGGACTCTTTAGTACTGAAGCAATAGGAAAGATCATCAAATACACCATTGACCAAGGTTTCGGAGAGGAAGCAGTGCAATACAAAATCAGAGACTGGCTTATCTCAAGGCAGAGATATTGGGGAACTCCGATTCCCATCATCTACTGCAAACAATGTGGTGCAGTGCCAGTCCCATACAACCAACTCCCTGTCCTTCTTCCAGAAGATGTAAAATTTCTCGGAACAGGAAATCCGCTCCTCACAAGCAAATCCTTTCTTACAACAAAATGCCCAAAGTGTGGCAATATCGCAAAACGTGAGACAGACACTATGGGAGGATTCATGGACTCTTCATGGTATTTCCTCCGCTTTTGTTCTCCTCAAGAAAATACAGAGCCATTCAACAAAGATGAAGTGAAATACTGGATGCCTGTCGACCAATACATTGGTGGAATCGAGCATGCAGTAGGGCATCTCATTTATTCCAGATTTTTTACAAAAGCATTAAGAGATATGGATTTCCTCAGCGGAGATGAACCTTTCACCCGTCTCTTGAATCAAGGACTCTTGACCAGGGGAGGAATTAAAATGAGCAAAAGCACTGGAAATGTCGTCGACCCTCTTGAAGTCATAGAAAAATATGGCGCAGATGGACTCAGAATGTTCATGATCATGATGGCGCATCCAGAGTCAACCCTAGAATGGTCATACAAAGGCATCGAAGCAGCAGTCAGAGCTCTAAAAAAGATTATGGCTATTGCAGGAAAGAAATTCGAAAAGTCAACTGAAAGTTTAGAGCATATCATGCATCCAACCATCATTCAAGCCACCTTAGACATAGAAGACTTCAATTTCAATCTTGCACTCATCAAGATC
>CAYJRI010000060.1:0-872 GCA_964372435.1 Candidatus Woesearchaeota archaeon
TTTCAAAGTCTATGACTTTGACAACTCTCAGAAATGTGAATCATTTCTGAAGTCCCAAAAACACATGCCTGTCACAAACCCAACCCTTTAGGGTTGGGTGGCATGTGTTTTTCTGATTTTTCTTTGTAAGAATGTTTATATAGTCTCCTTTATTTTCCCTGAGATGGCAAAGAAAAGTTCGAAAAGTTCTCAATCTTTTTCCAAGCCTCTATATACCATGACGTGCAAGGATATAGGATCTGCGGATTGTGGTTTCTTAGTGACTACTCATAGCATTGATGAAGTAAAGAAAGCGATGTTTGCTCATGCGAGATATGCGCATCCTGATGTCCTTCAGAAGATGTCTGAGGAAGAGAAGCAAGGCATGGCAATGAAGATGGATGAGATGCTGAAGAAGTGACTCTACTCAACAACGCGAATCCCATGGGCATATTGATCTAAAGTAATAACTTTATATGTGGGTAGTTCTATATTTGATATGATATTTCTCCTCTCAAAACAGCCATAGCTCCTCGTGGATTTTTCTCAAAAACCTGAAAAGACATTCCCATAAGTGCAGACTGTTTTCTTAATTGTTCAGGAACATCAACACTTAAATCCATTCCTGTTTCTTCTTCAAATTGGTCTGCTACTTGCCGATTTCTTGAGTCTGAGTAAGACGTGACTGTTAACATAACATTATATCCTGCAGCAGTTACTAACTTATCTTTTTGTTGTGAAACCATTAATAAATAAGGCTCTTCAGCTTCTTTAAATGTTGCATACTTGACAGTATTCCCCAATCCAACTGGAACGTTTGCTAATGGTTCTCTAAATCTTTTAACAGCTTCTTCTAAAGAATTATCACATCTTCCTGCCCTTACTAATGTTTG
>CAYJRI010000060.1:972-3056 GCA_964372435.1 Candidatus Woesearchaeota archaeon
TGGTGTTCTACTCATATTCTCATCAGTTTGTGGTGTTCTACTCATATTCTCATCAGTTTGTGGTGTTCTACTCATATTCTCATCACTCTTTTCTCTATTTAAGTTTTCTTGCATTTTATTGATTCTTTTTAACTATCTAAGTTTCCTATAAAAGAAAAAATAAAAGAAAAATTCTCTATTGAAAATGCCGGGTCATTCCTTCTTGAGGGTTGCTTGAGGAAATGAGGTTATGAACTCCTTGAGCATTGCTTCAAGAGGATATTCTCCCGGAGCGTCCCATTGATACACGCGGAAATGCGCATGTTGGGAGTAGCTCATGACCAAGGCTGGATCTCTTGGTACAGGCGTGACTTTATCGACCTCTACTTTTTCAGGTGCCCAGATGACGCTGAATTCTGCTTCATAGGGTGTTTTGATCCTTCGATCAGTGGCAAGGATTTTCTGAATCAGAGGATCTGCATATGCTCTCTTTGCGAGATCAGCATTAAAGCTTAGAGTTTTGATATAAGCATCTCGTGCTTCATACGTGAGCTCTGGAATTTCTGCTTTAACCTGATATCGGCCATGACTATAGCCACCATCTATATCAAGGACAACATGCTCCTTTTCATCCATTTCTTGAATAGGTACTCTAAACAAAAGCTGGATTTCTAATTTGTTGTTTTGAGTGATCTTTCGCTTTCTATCAAAAACCTCTGGTGAGATCAAAGCATAGGATCTTGCAGCTTCTTGGATAAACCAATTGCTCACAAAATTTCTTGCTCTCTCTATAACTTTGTCGTGGTTGATGACAAGCAGAGGTCTTGAGATGATATAGTCTAAAAGTTCTCTGGCCCTTGCTTCATCAAACTCTACTTTAACTTGACCTTGTTTCAAGGTTGCTGTGAGGAGATCTTGGGTTTGAGCTGCTTGTGCTTCAGTTTCTTGCGCAACAGTTTGTGTCATTTTTTTACCTCCTTTCAATTTTCTAGTTTTTTGATTGAGGCTCATACCTTTAATAGTGTTTTAGAGAAGATAAAATTTTGTTGAGATTTTTTATTGCAGTGTTTAAATTCTGGATAGGTTTATATATCAAAGATGCTTTTTTTGATAATGGCTCTTAAAGAAGAGGATCAGGAAAAGATTTTGAAGAAAGTCAAGCAAGGGCCTTGTACTATTCAGGAACTTTCCCGGCTGATTGGGAGAAGCTGGATTACTGCTGATGCTTATGTCCAGCAGATCAAACAGAAAACAGGACTTATTGACGTGAAAGTTTTTAGGAAGGGGACGCAGGGAGCGCTGAAGATTGTGTATTATGCGTTGCCTGATGCATTGCGCGAGGATGAAGCAAAGGAACAGCTTTATCTCCAGATCAAACACGGAAAGAATAAGACTGACTTTGATTTCATGGAATTGTTTCAGTTTATTCCTCAAGAGCAGAAGCGATCTTTTTTTGAGACCTATGACCGAGAGGAGGTTTCCAAGGATCAGCATATTGTTTCTCTCTTTCAAAGTGCACAGCACAAGGTTTTCTGCTTTTCAGGCAATCTTTCTTTCATCAATATTGAAGAAAAGGGTATACCCCTCATCGAGGTTATGGAAGAGCTCCTCAAGAAAAGGGTTTCTTTCAAAATTTTATCAAAGATTAACATTGCTTCAATGAATAATCTCCCAAAAATTCAGTTGTTAGCCCGAAAATATCCTGATTTGATCGAGATTCGGCATTGCTACCAGCCTTTGCGGGGATTCCTTATTGACGATAAGATCGCGCGATTTAAAAATGAAGAGCAGCTTTCTCTCTATAAGCAGGGTGAACTGCTTCAGAACACAAGGATTTTTTATGAGATTTATGACAAGGAATGGATTCTCTGGCTGGAGAAGGTATTTTGGAACCTCTTTAGATCTTCAATTGACTATCAGCAGCGCATGAAGGAGATACAGGAGATATTTTAATTAATAACAGGCATCTTCTTTGCGGAGAACTCTTAGGCTTTTGGAAATATTTAAATAATATGATATATGCTTTGTAGTAATATGGGTGTTGAAATAGATATTAATTATCTTGCAGTTCTTGTTGCTGGTATTGTAGGGATGGTTTTAGGTGC
>CAYJRI010000060.1:3066-6129 GCA_964372435.1 Candidatus Woesearchaeota archaeon
GACATAGGAATTCATGGAGAAGCACAAGAAAGGTATGGGTATGAAGTACCTCCTTGCTTTTATAGGCACCTTGTTGATGGCTTTTGTCTTGGCGCATTTTGTTGATGCCTGGGAGGCTACAACATTTGCTGGTGGAATGACCACAGGATTCTGGATCTGGCTTGGTTTCATGGTGCCTGTTCTTCTTGGGGGAGTACTCTGGGAGGGAAAATCTTGGGTTTTCTATTTGATTGGTATTGCGTATCAGCTTGTCTCCCTGATTCTCACGGGTGGGATTTTAGCTGTGTGGCAGTAATCTAGATTAGTTGATCAAGGATTAGGTTTTCCATTTTCTTCTTTCTTCATCATCGGGAAGAATTTCAAAAGGAGGGTGAGGATATGTTGCAACAAGGAAATATTTTCTTGTATTTTTGAATTCTATATAGGCATAGATCATTCCATTTCCCTTTAACTTATGGACATCTATGCGAGTTCCCCAATATCGGTGTAACTCTTTTTTGGCATATCTTCTTCTTGCAGGATAGCGAGAAAAGAGAGCAACTCCCACAAGATTTTTTGTGTGGCGATAGACTTCTTTTTCATGCTTGTTCGTGCAGAGAATTTGTTCGAGGTCGAGTTGCAATACATCTTTGGGCAGGATTGCTCTTTCCATCCCTTTTTCTATCTTTGAGAGTATAAAAAGATATTTAATCTCTTGATCTTTCTTCTGAGAATGGTAAGAAAATCAGAAAAGAAGTTTATGGTTCATCCTGATGTAAGGATTGGTCATGTGCATCTGAAGGTCAGTGATATTGATCGGGCTTTGAGATTTTATCGTGATTTACTCGGGTTTGAGATTACTTCATGGTATGGAGATTCTGCTGTTTTTTTGTCAGCAGGAGGATATCACCACCACGTTGGACTAAATACTTGGGAAAGCAAAGGTGGAAAGACTCCTCCAGCAGGGCATACAGGATTGTATCATTTTGCAATTCTTTATCCTTCTCGTCGGGAATTGGCAAAAACTGTAAAGAGATTACTGGATGCCAAATACCCTCTTGAGGGAGCTTCGGATCATGGAGTTTCTGAGGCTGTGTATTTGCGAGATCCTGATGAGAATGGGATTGAATTGTATTGGGATAAGCCCAGAGAAGAATGGCCCAGAGATAAAGATGGGAAGTTGGTGATGACAACAAAATATCTTGATATCAAGAAGTTGGTGGAGGAAGCATGAAAACCAAAACCATCAAGCAAACCATCATCTTCAAAGCATCTCCTTTAGGGGTGTATGATGCGCTGATGGATTCAACGAAACATGCTGCTTTTACCGGAGACACTGCAAAGATCAGCAGAAAGGTTGGAGGAAAGTTCGCTGCGTATGGTGGTTATGCTTTGGGGGAGAATCTTGAACTTGTTCCTGGGAAAAAGATTGTGCAGCGTTGGAGAGCAAATGACTGGTCCTCAGGTATATTCTCCAGGGTAACGTTTCTTTTAGAAAAGGGAAGAGGAGGAACACAACTCACTTTTATTCAGGAAGGTGTGCCTGAGGAACAGCACGAAGCAATTGCTGAAGGATGGAAGGAGTATTATTGGGACAATATGAAGAAGACTTTTGGGTGGTGAAGGTTGAGTCGTTTACAGCAATAAAATTATAAAGGGTGGATTTATCTTGAAGTATATAAATATACCTCGGTAAAATGCTCATGGGAAAATGTTAATTTGTTGTATAAACTATATTGCGTGGGAATTAAACAGATGTAAATTTAGCTCGTAAAGATGAGGAAAAAGATTCTTACTATTTTAACCATTCTTCTGATTATTCTCTTGAGCATAGTTCTTGTGGCTTGGCAGGGAGGGGATGTGGAGCGAGTGAGGGAAGAGCGATTGGGATATCCTTTTTCTATGCATATCGGGGATGAAGTTATGGTAAGGGATACTGAAGATGCTTCAGGCAGAATATTCTTTGTGAGATTTCTTGAAGTTGCAGAGGACTCGAGATGCGCCCTAGATGCTCAGTGCGTATGGGCTGGGAGGGCAGTAGTTCATGTTGGGCTTAGGATTAATGAAGGAGAGGAGGTTGTACATCCACTCTCAACAGAGCGTAATGAGCCTGTTTTATTTGATGCTCATGGTACGATTCGGCTGATTTCGTTACAACCTGCTCCTCTTTCCTCATATGAAATTGATGCATCTGAGTATGTTGCTACCTTTTCTCTTTCGCATGCATAGAGCGTGGGAGATTCTCTGCTTTGAAAGGGTCAGCCAATGCGTCTAGAGCAGCCACTTTCTTCATGCCTTTGATCTTTCCTGCCATTCTTTCAAGGAGCCTGTCTTCAGTGAAAGTTGCAATAGGGAAGGGGGTGATCCACGCCATTTTTACCATAGGGATATACCCTGCACTGTTCTTTTCGAGAAAGATTGCCATAGTTTCTTTTGGGTTTGCTGCAGGATAAAACACAACATATCTAGGGATTCCCCCTAGTGCAGGTTCAAGTTCTAGCTCATAGATTCCGTACTCCATCTTATGATTTTAAGAACTCGGTGTAATGACACTTGCCACAATAGACTCTGTTCTTAGCAACAGCGAGAAAGATGCCAGCCCCGCATCGAGGGCAGTTTTTTTCTTTCACGAGAGTGGTACCTTGGATCTTGTATTTTGCATATTTTTTGCTTGTAGGTTTATTTTGCTTCTTCTGTTTTCCTCCAGATTTTCCTTTTTCTGTCATGATTGAATGTTCATTTTCTTGTTTTTAAATATGATGTTAAAGAATCAATGATATTCTTCCTTGATAATTTAGTTTCTTATGTCAGAATGTCAAAAATCAAAAAATGATTTTTGAGCACTCTCAGAATTCAGGGAATTCTGAAGTTGAAAACCACAGACTTTAGTCTGTGGTAGTATTTTGGTGTTGTCGGAAATTCTGGTGATTTCCGAGCACTCTCAGAAAGCTTTGCTTTCTGAAGTTTCAATTCTGAGCACTTCAAAATCTATGATTTTGAGAGCTATCAGAAACTGTCAGTTTCTGAAGTCCTAAAAACGAGAGCCTGTCCCAAACCGCACCTTTCAAGGATGATATGAGAATT
>CAYJRI010000061.1:0-6099 GCA_964372435.1 Candidatus Woesearchaeota archaeon
TCATTTTCCTCTTTTCTCAGAGGAGAGGAGAATATTTAAATGTTATGAGAGTCAGTTATATAGGAAACGCATCAAATATTCGTAGGCATTTCCTATCTAGCAAACGAATGATCAATTACGGAAACTTAATTCTTTTGCTATATAAAAGGAGCCATCATATTCGGATCTTCTCGGGCTAAATAAAGAGCACAAACCTTGATTCTTGCAGTATCAATCGCTCGAATATCATTAAAATTAATGCCCAGCTTCCTACAGCACTCTTTCTCATAAAACATCGAACTTGTAATGCTATTCCAACGCTCTTGAATAAGCCTATTTCTCGGATGCTCGTCCTCTTCTTGAATGATTTTTAAAATCTTCTGGTCATCATAACTCGCTACTTCTTCAAAAGTTTTTAGACGTCTTTGAAGATCAGTTTTTCTAGGAAGTGAAAATTCAGTAAGACCTTTTGCAGATCTTCTTTTAAACTTACACTTAAGATCAAGATCTGCTGGATCTGAACTCTTAGTAGCTCTGAAAATCAGCGTGCCTTCACTAACCATTTTTTCTAGAGTAGCATCCAATCTTCTACCAATCGGAAATACCTCGACAAGATCATGATAAGACACTGCTCCCTGCTCAGTTATATATCCAAGAACATCTCTTCGTAAACCATAATATCCTAATCCCCCAAGCAAAATAATGTAAGCTTCTTCTGGTTCATCTTGAGTCTTCATGTATATTTTATCTTTTTCAGATATTTATGTTTTGTGCCTACTCCTCTCGGTAAAATACGTGTCTACTATTGTTGATTCTTCCAATTCTTGTCAGCCTGTTTGCCCAGGAGGGATTGGCTGCTCTTGGATTAAAGTAGTGAGTTGCTCCCTGGGTCGGATCTTCGTAATTTCCAGAGATAATGCCTCGTGCAACATCCAAGCACTCTTCAAATGCCTGCTCATCATATTGTTGTGGATCCATGAGTTGCGTTCTGTTAGGATCGTTTCTATTGAAACAACTATATTGATGTGGCCTCAAGATGACTTCTCTGAGATTTCCCCCGTACCATCTGCCTCGAGCTGCTCGATTCACTGCTGTAAATCCTACTGCTATTCTCTCTTGCGGGCTGCATCCTCTTGCCTCTCCATAAATCATTCTTGCAAGGAGCATTTCATTGGTATCTTGAGAAAAATCAGTTGTTCGATAATTTCTTTGATGTTGTTGGACTGGTTGAACCATTTGTTCTACTGCATAGCCTTCGTGTATCTCTTGAACATTCTCTTGTGTTTCTTGAACCTGCTCTTCTTCTATAGCTCTTTGCTCAAGATTCGAGGTTCTTTGTTCGCAACTTCCCGCAAGCATTCCGATGACTGCGAGTGGTATGTATCGATGCATCATAGAGTTGTATTTTTTCATATGATTTAAGAATTTTTCTTCTTTATAAATCTTTCTATGATGTAACTATTAAGCAGTGGTTAATATATAAAGGCTAGAATCGGTCTTGAGAAGAAGTTTCATCGCAGTTAACTTTAAAAAGATTCAAAATAGTTACTGTAAAGTGTTTTACGATGGGATTGATGAATGCTCGAAAGTTGATCAAGAGAAGAAGAAAATTTAGATGGCGCGATGCTAAATACAAAAGGCGCATGCTGGGCCTTTACGAGAAGGCAGATCCTCTTGAAGGTGCGAATCAGGCAAAGGGCATTGTTTTGGAAAAGGTCCAGAAAGAGGCGAAACAGCCGAATTCTGCAATGCGAAAGTGCTGCAAGGTACAATTGACGAAGAATGCTGTTCCTGTCACTGCTTTTATTCCTGGAAATTTAGCTCAAAGGTTTATTGAAGAACACGATGAAGTGATTATTGAGAGAATTGGGGGAAAGCAAGGAAGAAGCAAAGGAGATATTCCTGGTGTGAGATTCAAGATCATTAAAGTGAACGATCAACCTTTGCACCTTTTGGTAAAGGGCAAGATTGAACGAGGAAGAAGATAAATAGATAAATTTATGCTTATGAGCAGAGGCCATCCCATTGAAATGAACTCGAGAGAAGGATATCGTGTAATGCCAGCGATGTATCTCCTGTCTGTCGCATTGCCGAGCGTACCTGAGCGATATAAGAGTGCACAGCAAGCTGTCAGAGACCTCTTACATATGTATGGATGGGTTGTTGAGTTAAGCAAAGAACAAGAAGCATATGTTTTTGAGCGAAGAGAGATGGTTGCAGATCTTCTCTCAAATGGGAAGAGCATTGATGCTATTACACGAGCACTTTTCGAGAATATCCCACGGGAATTAAGAAGGCTTGTTCGTCGCGAGAGATTTTCTGACAAGTATCAGCCGCGCCAGGGAAGCCTGGCATCAGCTGATGATACTCAAGTTATCCTTGAAAGGGTTCAGGAGAGGAGAGAGAAGAAAGAAATTAGCAGAAGTTTGCGGGAAAGCTGCAAAGATATTGAACAGATCTGGATGAGGAAAGAATAAAAACGGAAGATTTTTAATGGTGTATTTTATATTTTATGGATATGAAAATTTTTAATCTGTTTAGTGTAGGGGATGTGAAGGTCGAGGATCCTGGATTGAAAAGATACATCAATCTCGATGTGAAATTGGTTCTCAAAAGCCGCGGGAGGAATAGGGAGAGGTTCGGAAAGGCAAAGGTAAATATTCTTGAGAGAGTCATTGGTTTGTTAGGAGTACCTGGGCATCGGGGCAAGAGGCATAAGCAGATCACCAACTGGAGTTCTGGGAAATATACGACGAATACGAATATTCTTATCAAGGCCTTACAAATCATTCAGGATCAGACAGGCAAAAACCCCATCCAAGTATTAGTGAAGGCAATCGAGCATGCATCCCCTAGAGATGAGGTTACGGTAATTGAATACGGAGGGGCAAGGTATCCGCAAGCTGTTGATACTGCCCCTGCAAGGAGATTGCATTTTGCTCTGCGCAACATTGTTCATGGAGCAGCTGATAAAGCTTTCAACAAGAAGACGCGTATTACTGAGGCCTTGGCAAAGGAGATTACGCTTGCGTACGAGAATAACAATGAAAGCCTTGCTGTACAAAAAAGGAATGAAGCTGAGAAGCAGGCTGATAGCGCGAGATAATCATTTTCTGATGTAATGGGATTTCTTTGGTTGGTCAAATCTCTCAATAGCATATCTCAACATGGTTCTAGGCACGCGCTTATAATGCTTCTTAAGGAAAGTTTCTTCTGCCCCCTGATCTCTTTTGCCTACTTCTCGAAGCATCCAGCCAACTGCCTTATGGATAAGGTCATGTTTGTCTTGGACAAGTAGTTTTGCTATTTTTAAGGTGTCTTCATATTGCTCTCTTTTGATGAAGGCGTATGTAGAGATAATTGAAATTCGTCTTTCCCAAAGATTTTGCGAGCTTGTTAAAGCATAAATCATAAAAATTTCCTGAAAAATTCCTAACTCCGTTTTAAAAAACGAAGTCTGATCGGAATTTTTCTTTTACACGAAAATTTTTAAGCTCACGAAAAACCGCCATTCATCTCCGCATTAAAAAGCGGAGTCTTCTGGTTTTTCCTGATAATATCTTTCTTTTTTGGATTCTCCAATAGATATTCTCCTAGTATTTGATGAGCTGAAAGATCAACAAGGTCCCAGTTGTTTACATATACTGTGTTGCTGAGATAGAATTGAACAAACTCTTCTTTTTCTTTTTGAGGAGCTTTTTTAAATTTTTCATGCAATAACAGCAAGGCAATTAATCTTTCTTCATGAATTCTGCTTTTGAGGAGAATTTCGATATCCCGGAGGGCGAGCGAGAGATATTTTTTTGCGATATTCCTGGTTTCTGGAACCATGACTCCAAAAAAAATGTCTCTTTCTCCATATTCTCCAAGACCTGTTTTGAAAAATCTTTTGAGGATTTTTGCTTTGGCGGGATTTGCTGCTTCCCTGAGATCTTTTTTGAGATTTTGGAGGGTCATTTTTCGATGTGATCTGTTCTGAGATAGAGCAGATTGAGTTTCTCGAGAATTTTAAGAAGGTGCTTTCTTTCTTCTGCATTTCCTACTCCTTTCCAGTCAAGGATGATTGTTGCTCTTTCTGTTGTTTTGTTAAGTAATTCAAGGATCATCTCTTCGGTGAAGGGCATGTGATACTGTGGCAGCACATGTGAGATTGCATACGGTGATTCTGATTGAAGTTTGGTGAAAGATGGACAGTAATGGCCTGCACCTATACCTACAGCTGGGATGAGTTCTCTTGTGTTTTTATCTTGGAAATTTTCTGCAAATTCTTGGATTGCTTTTGCAATGATCTCTCCTCCTTTCATGTCTGTCCATTCTTCTTGTGTAGAGCCGAGCTCAATGAAACAAGAGGGTTTTTCGATGTAAGGGCCGTGATGTGTCGCCTCCAAGGTGCATTGGTATCTGCTGTTTGATGACTGTCTTAGGAGTTCCTTAAAGAGGAGTTTGTTCACAAAGGCTGAAGCATTGCAGAGTTTGCCATCATAGCCCCCAAACTCTGCTTTTCTGAAATTTCCGATGCTGTGGATGGTGAGAGTTTTATTGTGCTGTGTTGATTGATGTTTTGAGGCAAAGATAATAAAATCTTCTTTCACTTTCTGATCGAGATGATTATGAAAGATGATATGCTCTTTTTCCTCGAAAGAATAGATAGGGAGAGAAGGAGCAAGTTTCTTAAGTTGAGTGATAATGTTCACTGCAGCTTCATCTTTGGGATGGTAGACAATACAGAAATTCATAGAAAGAGATTGTAAGAGGGGTTAAAAATTTATAGCTTGATGTTGTGATCAGGGAGGTTTTTGGAGTGATTATCTAGCCTGCCTTCTTCAAGGCATTTGAAACAGGTATGAACCCCTTGTTTCGTGTAAATGCGGCCCTCCCCCCCGCATTCTGGGCATTTATTTTCTTCCATGATCCTTAGATGAGATGATGGTATTTAAGATTTATGGCGATGCAGAGAATGGCAAACTATCTTTGATTTTACTCTTTACCTTGTTACTCTCTCTTTATCCCTGATACGTGGGCTGCCCTGCTATTCTCTCTTTCTTTAATGCAAGGAGGAGTTTTTTCGCTTCTTGTTTTGGAAGTGTTGGATTTGGTTCCTTGACGTCAATTTGAATCCCAAGCCCTTCGCACAGCCTTGATACTTCAATATTCTGGGGTGTAGGAAATCCTGCTTGATAGATTACATCTTGGAGATGGATTCTTTCTTGATCCTTTTGCTTTCGAGTATCTATGATATCTTCAAGGCGCGTGGTTTTTCCTTGATTTTGCGTTTCTGCATTCAGAATGCAACCTTGCTGGATCTTCTCAGATATCTTAGCATAGATATCTGCATTCATGAGATACCACCCTCTCTCTTTGATCACTCTTCGATTAATCTTCAGCTCAACTGCTCTTCTCACTACCTCGCTATAGGGTAGGCCTGTCAATGTTTGTAATTGCCTTGCAGTAAGATAGCAGCCATGCTCGATATAATTTCTTACAGCTTTTAATGAATCTAAAGAAACTTCACTAAAATTTTCATCGAGAATGAGAATTTCCCCCCCAGGTTTGTTCTGCAATTTATGTCGATGTATCTGATCTTGTTGATAATCTTTTCCTCTTTGTGTACTCTCTGCTTTTTTCCTCCTTGTGAATTTTTTTGCAGAAGTGGTTTCAAAATCTCTTCTCTGTTGTTTTTCATATATTTTTAGTCCATATCTTTCTCGAAAACCCTGAAGGAAGTTGAGACCGTCAAGAAAGGCCTGAAAATAGAGAGCAATACGGGGAGGAAGTTCGTGGACAAGTACTTGGAAGGCAGATCCAACAAGTTCTCTTTTTTTCTGAGAAGTATGGTTGGGATTATTTTCTATATAGGTAAGATAACGTTCAGTTAACTCCTTGAGAGGATTCTCGCTCGCTATACCCAAAATACTTCTTAGTGTTTTGCGTCGCTCTTGATAAGGAAGTGGTGAATTTAGAGTATACCTCACAAAAGCGATATAGAACTCTGTTACAGAATCTTTTGCAACTTGTTGCTGGACATGCCTTGTCATGTCAAACAAGATCATAGAGAGTTTAAATAATGGTGATTAGACAATAATCGGACCAAAAAAGCTTAAAAATTAGCTAAACTACGAC
>CAYJRI010000062.1:0-6085 GCA_964372435.1 Candidatus Woesearchaeota archaeon
GACTGCTGGGATTACCGCGGCGGCTGGCACCAGTCTCTCCCAGTCCTTATTCGTATGCCTTTTTACAGCATATAAAAGCTTCTCAGTGAGAAGCACTCTGACTCGCTCTGTCACGCTTGCGCGCATTGCAGAAAATTCCCGGCTGCTGCACCCCTTAGGGCTGGGGATAGTGTCTCAGATCCCCTCTCAGGGCCTCTCCGCTAAGAGCCCTTACTGATCTTCGGCTTGGTGGGCCATTACCCCGCCAACGACCTAATCAGCCGCAGACTCATCCTATGGCTCGAATTTCAGGGAATCCTCATTCCAGAAAGAATCCCCTATCACGTGTTACCGTCAGTTTCCCGACGCTATCCATGACCATAGGGCAGATTATCTACGTGTTACTGAGCAGTTCGCCCTCTTTCGAGAGACTTGCATGCCTAAGTGCATGTCAGAGAGCCGCAGCCGCCAGCAGGATAAACTGGTTTTACATATTGTAGAAAAGTTTGCTTGATAACAAGTTAAATTTACCCTTAATAAATTTTAAAGCAATATAACTTATATACAAAGAATTAATTGACTCCATATCGATATGCTGGGTTCAACATCTTTTTCCTTGCGGTTAAAGCAGGTTGAAATCAGCCTCTTTAGAACATCATTAATTCTGATAGCAAGAACTTTCATACGCATTTATGTTTTGAGCGCCATACTTATCGTATGTGGAGATCGCTCGTCCTTATCCTCCTTGCGACTTGGCCTTAATATGAATTGGTTTAAAGAACTACAACTCGATGATTGCTCCTACCTACCTCATCCCTTATCATTAGGTAAGGAACTCATCCTCGTTATCATTTTGACAAAACTGAGATTGTTGAGGAAGTATTTAAAGGTTTCGGCGAGTCTATCGACGATAATCCCTCTAGAGCTCAAAACCTTTATAAAGTATTGATTCTACACTCTTTTATGGCAGCGAAAAAGAAGGTGAAGAAAAAGAAATCTGGCAGGAAACCGAAGGTGTATCGAAGCAAGCATGTTTGTGAGTATTGTTAAAGAGGTGAAAAATGAAGTTTACTGTTTTGAGTAGAGGAGTTACTTTTTTGAGTATTTTTCTTTTTTCCCTTCCCCTGATTGCAGCTCATAGTGGTGTTGCTGGAGAACAAGAGAGGAGTGTTTGGGCTGAACCTGTTCGCTATATTGAGTTGACAGGAGTCTGGGTGGTTCTTCTTACGATATTTCTCATAGCTCTGAGAAAGCAATCTTTTATGCGGAGGAAGTCTCTACAGCATCTCTTTTTTTGGTTGATTACAATTCCTGTTGTTTTGTCCTCGCTCTATTTAGGATGGAATACGGTTTATGAGAATGTCACTTCTGAAACAGGAGGACCTATTCACTGGCATGCGGATTTTGAGGTTTGGAATTGTGGAGAGGAAATTGAATTAATAGATCCGTCTGGAATTATGAATCGGGTCGGAAGTAGTTTAGTGCATGAGCATAATGATAAAAGAATTCATATTGAAGGAACTCTCAAACATATTGAGGATGCAAATCTCCATCATTTTCTTGAGAGTACTGGAGCTTCACTCACTAAAGAATCTTTGACTCTTCCGGGAGAGAAAGGCAAAGTTGAGATGAGGGATGGCATTCTGTGCAATAGCCAACCAGGCCGATTGCAGATTTTCGTCTATAAAATTGTGAATGGCTACCGCTCTCAGAAAGAAAATTTCATCTACCGACAAGAAAAATTAGATGATCCTGATTATGTTATTTCTCCCTATGGAAATGTGCCTCCAGGAGATTGCATTATTATGGAGTTTGATGTTGAGAAGGAGAAAACTGATAAGATGTGCGATAGTTATGAAGTTGCGCTCTCTCAAGGAAGGATGGAGGAGGAAAAATGAAAGCAGTAAGAGCGTTATCTCTAAAAGAACCGTGGGCAAGTATGATGCTTGAAGGTAAAAAAAAGATTGAAACTCGGGTCTGGAGAACAAAATATCGTGGAAAAATCTTTCTCTGCTGTAGCAAAAAGCCTCAATCAGCGCTCAGCGGCAAAGCTTTTGCAATAGCGGAAATAGTTGATTGTAGAAAGATGAGAAAAGAAGACGAGAAAGATGCTTGTTGTAAAGTTTACCCAAGAGCCTATAGTTGGATACTTAAGAATATTACTCCTCTTCAACCTTTTGACGTTCAAGGGCAATTAGGATTATTTGAGATAGAGGTGAAACATGGTTGAAATTGCCCTTCCTACTTTGGCTACTGTTCTGGTAACAGCGTTAATTGATTCTATTAATCCTTGTGCGATTGGAATTCTCATTTTATTGATTTCCACTTTGCTGGTGGCGAAGAAGAAGGGAAAGATGTTGAGTATTGGCAGTCTTTACATTTTTGCAGTCTTTCTTACGTATCTTCTCCTTGGCTTGGGGTTGATTACTTTTCTCTCTGCGATTCCTCAAGTGATTGCAGAATATATCTCCATTGCTGTGGGATTGATTGTGGTGTTTGCAGGTATTTTTGAGATTAAAGATTACTTTTGGTATGGGCGGGGGTTCTCTCTTGCTATTCCATACAAATATGCGAAGAAGATTGAAGACAAAATGAAAAAGCTCTCTATCGGGACAGTAATCTTCCTTGGAGTTTTTGTGGCTGCTGTCGAATTGCCGTGTACCGGAGGCCCATATTTGGCAATCACTTTGCTTTTATCTCAGAATTTTAATCTTGCTGCTTTTTTGCTCTTGATACTTTATAATATTATTTTTGTCTTGCCATTGATAGTCATATTGGGCCTTGTTCTTGGAGGGCTCAAAGTAAAATATATTCAGCAATGGAAACAAAGCAACAGGGCCTATATGAGGCTTGCGACAGGTCTTATCCTGATTGGATTGGGATGGCTGTTGATGCTGATTGCGAATGGTACTATTAATTTAAATTAAAATGAGGATCTTGAATCTATTAAAAATCAATAAGGAGGAAAAATGGATGTGAAAAAACATGTGGTAAATCGAGCAGGGGGGAAGGAGGGCTATGACGAGAAGAAAGTGTATGCTTCAGTGTATGCTGCTGCATTGAATTGCGAGTATGGAGAGCGCGAAGCTGAAGTTATTGCGAAAGGTGCTATGGAAAAGGTGAATGCATGGATTGGGAAGAAAAAGGAAGTGAACTCGCAGGACATCCGGAAAATGGTGCTGAAATCCTTGAAGAATAAGGATGTCGTATTGATGTACAGGCATCATTTGGATCTCTCATAAATAACAGCCAAGGCTTTTTGAAAAGGACCACTAAGAAAAATAATGTGACAAAGCTTCGCTGAAATCTTCTTTAGAAGTCTCTGGTAAGTATTTTGGAATAAGATAGAGGTGAGCCTCAGAAAGTGCATAAAGTGGACAATCACTAAGTCTCATACCGTCACCTGTTCTTATAACAACTCCAATTTGCTCAGGCAATTGAAGAGGCTTTCCTTCTAAAGCAAAATCTAATTCTACCTTACCAGAATAATTTATTAAAAAATTAATTTTCTTGGGTTTTTTCTCTTGAGATTTTAATTCTTTTAATGTTTCAGTTAATATGTCCCATTGTTTTGACAATGCTTTTGATCTATTTATCCTCTCTGGTTTGTGCATCCACAGTTTATCGGAAAGTGTAATAGTATCAATATAAACCTGATCCAAATTTATTCCTGTCTTCTTTTTTAGAATATTTCTCCCGAGTTTGTTTATGGCAATTAATATGGCCTCCAAATTTTCAGTGCTTCGTCTTTGCATTTCAAAAGAAGTTGGTCTCAAGAAAAAGATATTACAGCTATCTAGATCATAATCATTAAATACCACTTCCAAGAAATCCTGACATTTGTGTTGCGCGATATCATATAGACTTTGAGTATTAAATTTTTCTCCAGTTTCTTTTTCTCTTCTTTTAGCAAATCTTCTACTGCCGTCTGGGAGGAGCAATACATTTTTTGGGATTTCCGAATAATAAGGCCTATACTCTAATAATTCTGCATCTCTTACTGAAAAGGTTGTATTTTTCATATCCCAAATGGTTAGCGATAAGTTTTTATAGGTTTGTTGTGATATTTTTACACAACAAAAAATGAATACAGAATATCTTGCTGCTGCAGGACTAACCAAAGCAGAAGCGTTCGTTTATTTAGCTTTGATTAAAAGCGGCTCGTCTTCAGTGGTGAATATAGCGAAACAGCTGGATATGGATAGAACATCAGTTTATCATACGCTAAAAAACCTAGAAAGAAAAGGGTTAGTTAATTATGTAATAAAAAATAACAAGAAATATTACGATGCATCTGACCCAGAAAACCTTCTTGGACCAATAAAAGCGAAAGAAGAATTTGTTAAGCGAGTTATTGAAAAAATAAGAGGGTTGGAAAGAGAAAGCAGACCAGAACAAGAAGTTCAGGTTTATGAGGGTAAAGAAGGAATTAGAGCATTATACAATGAAATATTGAAGTCAAATAGCATGCTCAGTTATGGTGCAAGTGGTAAAAGTTTTGATATTTTAAAATATGAAATGCCACACATCATTAATAGGGCAATTAAGCAAAAGTTTAATGGTAGAGTTATAACAAGCTCAAGATTTAGAAATCATGAAATGACAAAAATTCGTAATATAAAATTTAAATATTTAGAGACAGTGGAAACGTTCTCTACTACCACGATATTTGGAGAAAACATAGCTATTAATGTTTTCTCTAAACAACCATTGGTTATCATTATAAAAAATAAAGAGATATCTCGTAGTTATGAAGAATATTTTGAAACCTTGTGGAAAATCGCAAAAAGGTAATAATCTTAGTGATTACTTAACCGAATTGAGTCTTAAAGATGCATCATTACCAAACTAGCAAACTCTTAAATATCATGGTTTCCTATACAAGGAAAAAGGTGTTTTGAGCTATGGAATTTTATCAACAAGAAAAAGAAGGGGTGCTTAAGGCTTTGAAGGCAGATGTTGATAGAGGATTATCTCTTCGAGAAATAGAGAAGAGAAAGATTTTTAAACACTTGTTATTATTTTATAACATATGTTAGGAAAATATAACAGGTATAAGGTATTGAAAGTATTTCTCGATGCTCCTACTGAGCAGTTCCGGTTGAGGGAGATTTCCCGAATGTCTCAAATTTCTCCTCCTTCGGTTATGAATTACTTAACAGCATTTGAAAAAGAAGGCGTGATTCAAAAGCGTATAAAAAGAGGCATTCCCTTCTATGTTGCAGTGCGCGATCATCGTGACTTTGTCTTCTATAAAAAAATGAGTATCTTTTTTGAGTTGCATGTTTCAGGCCTTGTTGACTATCTCTGGGAAAAACTTTCTCCTGAAGCTATTATTCTTTATGGAAGCTCTGCACGAGGCGAGTCCACTGAACATTCAGATATTGATCTCTTTATCATTGGTAAAGAAAGATCTCTCTCTCTTCAAGAATTTGAAGATAAACTCGGAAAGAAGATTCATCTTATGACAGAAAGGTCTTTTGCTCAATTGCCTAAATCATTAAAAAATAATCTTCTCAATGGAATTGTTTTGAGAGGGTATCTTAAGGTGTTTTAGCATGATCATTCGCGTAACTCCCGACAAAGAGAAGGTAAGGTCTTTGCTTGGGCTGATAGCAGAAAGAGAACAGTTTGCGACACTCATCGATCATCAGAAATTTCCGACACCTGCAACAGAAAATTACTATGAAATCATTAAGGAGCTGGCGACTGCTTTACTTCTCCTAGAAGGATTCAAGGCGATTGGTGAACATGCTCATAAAGATCTGATTGAGGCTCTTCTTCGCTATCAAGAATTTTCAGAGCCTGATATTGTTTTCTTGAATGATTTGAGAGTAAAGAGGAATTACAGCTCTTATGAAGGAAAGAAAATAGACGCGAGTTACCTCAGGAACCACAAAGGAAAAATTTTAGAGATTGGTGAGAGATTGAAAACGATGATAAAGAGAAGGCTGTGATCAAAAAAACAAGAGCAACCACATCTTAAAAGGCGAAGAGTTTCATTTCACAAAAATATGTGAAAAAAGAAATGAAACTCTGAGTGTGGTTTGTGACAGGCTCTTGTTTTTAGGACTTCGGAAACCTCAGAACTCACAGAGTTCTGATG
>CAYJRI010000063.1:0-6064 GCA_964372435.1 Candidatus Woesearchaeota archaeon
TGACTTTATTTTTTGATCTTGTTCAGGGATACCTTGTTTTAAATCAATGGGAATATTGAGTGACGTTGGTCCATTTTCATAATGGAGTATAACGGTTGGTCGATATACCGTATCTTCTTCAGTCGACATCCTCAATGAGAGGCTGTCTTCTTTAATGGGATAATTCCAACGACTGTCTACAGAAAAATAAATTCTTTTAGTTGTTGTTGGCCCTTCTGCTCTTAGTGTTTCACTGATTGTATTGATCGCGTTTATTTCATGGGTGCTTTTTGTATCAAAGATGAGTGAATTGCTGTCTTTTTGAATGTTTTTTAAGAAAAAATAAAAATTATCGTCCGCATCATTCGCGATTACTTCGATAGTAGTCTTTTCTGATGGATTTTCTAAAATTTTTGATAAATCTAGCGTTAGGATGCAATGTGCTAAACAGACTGTACTTTCGTCTTGATTCCCATTCCCTAAGATATAGTTTTCTGTTACTCCAGTAAGAATTGCTTCATCAAACCACGGTGCTGTAATGACTGAGAGATAATTTTTTTCATCAGTGGTATAAATGGTTATGTCAATGTTTGTATAATCTTTCTCTCCAATTATTTCTAAGGATAGCGATTGTACTGTACTTAATTGTAGAACAGTAATAAGGATAAAAATACTTCCTATAATCATTGATTTCCCCCTTTTCATCCATAATTAATAAAAAGGTCCTTTTTATACTTTATTATGGAACTAAAGATCTTCTAAAAAGAGAAGGAAAGTGAAAATAACACAGATATGATAAGCATCCGCAAAATTTCAAAAATGAGAGGAATCTTTATAAACATGGAGACTATTATAAGAAGATGAAAAAAGCGGTAGCAATAATCGTATGCTCGTTAGTCTTACCCATCCTCGCTATGAGCGTCATAGCGCAAGGTTCTCCTCAGGATTTAGCCGGAGGCGGAGACGAATTAATCGACATTGACCAAGATGGCCACCCCGACTGCATCGGCAACAATGGCCATTGTGATGCCTGCCTTAATGGAGTTTTTGAAGATGGATTTTGTAAGGTCAGTGGTGATAAAAATAATGATGGAGAGATAGATAGCTGTGATGAATATTACAACGAAGATTTAACCCAAGGCCCTATGTTTGTGCGGGGGGATTCTAATGGCGATACACAATTTGACACAGATGGCACTCTTAAACCAAAAGTCAACCTCGCTGATGCAATTAATACATTAAACTTTCTTTTTCAAGGAGGACCTGAACCGGGGTGTATGGATGCTGCTGATGCTAATGACGACGGAAGAATCGATATTACAGATGCTGTCTACACTCTTAATTTTCTTTTCTCAGGAGGTGATCCGCCCCAGACAATTGCTTCTTCATGGTATGCCTGTGAAGGAGAAGGTGTAAAAGACCGATGTCTAAGCATTCAACCTGACTTTCCAAATGTAGATGATGATAAGATTAAATGGGAAACATGTCGCAAGACAAATTTTGATGGTACCACAACCATTACAGATTGTTATCCTTTATTTGACCAATGTCAATGCGGTTGGAAATGGTGGTATCATAATAAACCCTTGGGGTGCGATATTTATTCTTATCCTGATAAAGTTGACAGTCTCACATGCAACAAAGGGATAACAAAAGATCTCGTTACAGAAGATGCTTGCGACCCTGAAAGAAAAGATGAAAATGGAAATAAGATTGCAAACGAAGGTTGTGAAAACCTCCAGCCTCAGCCATTTGTCATGGCTCCGTCATTATTGGACATCGCGGCATTGGCGTCAATGCCTCAAACTGATTATGGTTTGAAACTCTTGGATCTTTCGCGAGGCTATGATCTTACCGAATTGAACGTGAGGTTGATCAGTGGAAAAGAAGGCATTGATCCTGATGATTTAGCTTCGCAAATTGATCTAAGAACCTTAAAAAACTTCTTTACTTTAGAACCAAGTCTCGACGAACTGAATGTCCCGGGAGTTACACCAGTAAGTATTTCAGGATCAGTTGAATTTTGGGAAAGATTTAAAAATACATATCCAAACTTCCCACCTTTAAAAGTCCATGCAATGCGATTTACCCTCTCTGATCGAGATGAAAATGGAAGAATAAGATCTTCTTTTATAGACGTGCCTTGGAGATATGCTGTGGAGGAATCTGATATGGGGCTAGGTGTGATTTGGCAAGGAGATCAAAATGTACCTGCAGGAAGTACAGGAGGGGCAGGTGTACGTATCGTCGATAAATCTCCAGATGATTGTACATGTTCTGGAATTGAGATGTATTATCAATGGGTGCAGTGCAATGATGAAAACACTTGTCGTGTCTCAAATGATCTTCCATTTCCCCCTGCAAGCTTTTATGTTGATGGATTTAATGTCGATGGGAAAGGACAAGAAGGTCCCTTCACTTTAAGAACATTTGATGGCGCTATGGAAGTATTAGGGGGAAGCCCCCTGTTTGTGAATTATATGCTCCAAGGACAACTCCGCACGATACCTATAAGAAAAGACATAGCAGGCCGCCCCATGGATGAATACGGCGTAGGAGATGTGACAGGAATAATTCTATTATCCCCTACACTTTCACGTGAATTAAAACAGCGTGGCGGGGAAGAAGGCATATTTTATCAGTATCCCATTGTTTATGACGGTTTCCATTATCAAGTAGAAGCCACAACCAATGGAAACTGTATGCTGACAGAGTTTATGCAGAGCAGTGCGCGCATCGGAGATGATGTGAGACACCTTGCCTGTGATGAATGGAAATCGAGTTTGGAGCAATGGCCACCCACCACAGAAGATATGAAAAAACCTTTGCGGCATGAATATATTTCTGCATCGCAAATAGAGGGAACACAAGCAGCAGGTATAGGTTACGAATATTCCTGCCCTAATGGTTTCACTCCACGAGACAGATATGCTCCTTCCTGGGGATATACCAACGATGCAGGAGACCATCCTCTCGGCGTATATTTTGAAAATATTGTGAAAAAAGAATCAAATTTAGGACCTGTTCTCCAGAATACATTAATGCATATGAGAAATCAAGACCCTCAAAGAAGTATCGTCTATCGTATATTCGATGTTGTCGGGCTGCCTGATCAAGGATCCATAGATTCACCGGGAGTGAAGTGCGGATGTTTCATGGATATTATGTACAGCGATGGATCTTGGCAAGTAGTAAAAGAACCCAATTGCGCCGTGTACAATTCGCCAGGAAGGTAAGTTATGAAATCTGTAAAAATTATGTGGAAGATTATTTTTTGGGGCAAGGGATCGGTTTTGTTTCTTATTCTTTTTTCATTGCCCCCTGTTTTCGCTCAAGCTGAGTATTGCTCTTCTTCTTGGACGAGAGGAGATACGAATTCTGATATTCGTATTGATATTACCGATGCTGTATTCCTCCTTTCTTATTTGTTTTTGGGAGGTGATGAGGTTTGTCTCGAGAAGGGAGATGTTGATGGAAGTACATCTCTTGATATCACTGACGCATTGTATCTTCTCAACTTCCTCTTTAAAGGAGGGCCTGCTCCTATTGAGCCGAGGAATGCGGAAATGAGCGAGTTTAAGGTAGGATTCTTTTATATTGATCCTATACATCTCGAGGAAGGTATTGAAATACCTCTTCCTATTAGCTTGACTTTGGGTTCTTTAGAAGGAGAGATGAAGGATTGTGTCATGAGGATGACTGAACTTATCGAAGGGGTATCTCAAGGGAGCGAAACTATTTTATTCGACACAGGAGTAGGTATTGAGAGAGAAGGAAGAATTATTGATCCTTTTGAGTGGAATATTGGGGAAGGAATGGAGATTAATCACAACTATCTCTTAAAGGTAGAGTGTGAGGATTTGCAAGGAAGAAAAGCCTTTACATCTCTGAAGATATATTCTCTGCCAAAAGCTCCTCAAGAGATTGATAAGAGTCGTTGTGTTCTGGGTGATCGGTGTTGTGTAAGAGAGGATGGAACTCCCTTTTGTTTGAAGGGGTATGGGGATCTTCCTTATGCAACTTGTGAGCAGGTTCCTCAATTGAGTGATGATCCACGTTTGAGGGGAGAATGGAGAGAGGTTGAGATTGAAAAGTGTAATGCTCCTCAGCCCTTAGCTGACTCTAAGGGAAAAAATGTATTTCTGCCTTTACAGGTTGTTCCGCCTCCGCCTGGGCCTGTTCTCTCAACGCCTGAGACAGGGTGTTGTGAAATTACTTGTAGTAATGGAGAAAAGACATGTGCGCAGACCTATCCTGGAGATTGTGAGAGTTTAGCAGAAGATTGGACCAATAAAGATTATCAGATTAATGACGAGAATGGAAATCCTATGAAAGTGAATTCTCCAGGAGATGTTTGTCAGAAAGTATTTAAAAAAACTGTCCAAGAAGTTGATTGGAACGGGGATAAGACCTGTGACACTACACGATTTCCTCCTCGATGTGTCGGGGAGAATGCTTGCAGTGTTGAATCATTAAAGATTATTAGAGATCCGTATTTCTCTCATTTAATTCCTTCTGCGTTTCGTTTACCTCGATTCTTTTTAAATGAAGAAAGAATTAGTCAAGATAATGTAATTCGAACTCAAGAGGATAAAATTCCTTCTGCGTTAGATGAGAATCATCATTATAATAAACCTCTAGGTTTGACCGAGGGATTCCATGATGGTTATGGTTATCGGTATGGGTATGGATTTGTAGTTATCGCACATCTTGCTCCTGGGAGTAAGCCAGAAAAGTGCTTCACAGCACAATTTCAAAAAGTCACAGTGTTAAATGGAGGTAAAAAGAGTTATGTTGGTTTTCATGAAAATGTACGTTTTGATTTTGATTATCTCATTTCTGAGCAAAATTTGCGTGAAGTGAAGAATCTTCGTGATTTATCCTTACCATATACTAATCAATTATGGCTAGACAGAAGTACTATAAGTGAAACAGAACTCATACAACTTATCGGAAAATATACTGTTTGCGCTCACGAGGGAAATGTTATGTGTTTTGATACATATTCTGTGGAAGACGGAAAAAATGGCGGTAGCATTTTAAAAGGGGAAAATAGATTAGTTAGTTGGCCTTGGGAATATTCTGATGTATATGACACCTACAAATATCTTGATGAGCAAACTTTAGGGATTTGGAGATATTTCGATGCGATTTCTACAGGACCTAAAATTGTGTGGTATGATTTACCAGGGAAAGAGTATTATTTAGATGAGTTTAAGAATGAACAAGGGAAACGAGGAGAAGTCATCCTAGAGAGTTTTCAGTTTAAAATTTCTTTCGTTGATATTGCTGAGAATGAGGGGCCGGTTGTTGTGGAATCAGGTGATGGGGAGCAGGTGATTCTGGAACGCTGGGTGTGTGAATTGAAAGATGTCAATATGGTAGGAACTAGTAGCGCTCCGCAGCGAGTTCGTTTGGAGGGAGACCCAGGCTGTACATGCTATCCTCAACGAAAGAGATTCTTGGGAAGTTTGTGGGAGAGAGTAAAGGGTTCTGGTCATTATGTGAATAAAGATGGTTTTACTGAGTATCCTTGTTAAAAGGAGTTTCTGTATCTGGGAAAAAATTATTTCTTGTAAAATGCTATATTGGTAAATTTACCCCTTAACCAGAGGATATTGTAAGATTATCGTGAGTTAAGCTTAAATAGTAGGTTTTCCTCCTGATTTTCAGGAGGTGAAAATCTATGAGATGGCCAAAATGCAAAGGTAAGAATACGATAAAAAGAGGAAAGAGATATGACATCCTCCTCGCCCTAAACAGGCTGTCCCATAATTAGTAAAGTATAAATAGTAGTTTATCGTCGATATATTAACTAAATAAATTATTTTGCCGACGGTAAAATAAAGGGGTAAAAAATGACGTATATAAATTCTTATAAGAACCAAGATTGGCTTCTGCCAATCTCAATTAAACAGATGATTTCAAACAAGCATATATGCTTCTTTGTAGAAGAGTTTGTAGAATCGTTAGACTTTACAAATTTTGATATGATTAGCGAGGGCGCTGGGCATCCGTCATCTCATCCGGGAATAATAATGAAAATTATTATTCAGGGAATGTTATCTAAGGAGAGGTCTTCTAG
>CAYJRI010000064.1:0-6046 GCA_964372435.1 Candidatus Woesearchaeota archaeon
GACGATAACGGTGTCAGTTACTTCTCTCAAGTCTTGCAAACCAAATTCAGCTTTATCAATACGCGCCTTTTCACACTCAAATGGCATGGTCACGACTCCGATAACAACAGCTCCTGATTCTTTGGCGAGTTGTCCGACAACAGGAGCAGCTCCTGTTCCTGTTCCACCACCCATCCCTGCGATGACGAAGACCATGTCTGCACCAGAAACTGATCTTTTGATATCAGAAACAGCTTCTTTTGCAGCTTCTCTGCCTCTTGCAGGATAGCCACCGCAGCCTAAACCTCGGGTTAATTCCTTCCCTATGAGAAGTTTCTCGTCAGCTTTTGTTATAGACAAGTGGAGTGCATCGGTATTTGCGCCGTAGATGGTTGCACCATTGATGCCTTTATTGAAAAGCCAGGTGATTGAATTGCAACCAGCTCCACCAACGCCAAAAACCTTGATGTTTGCCTTACCGGCTCTTAACTCGTCAAAATTAATGCTGTGTGTGGCAGCGTTTTGAATAGCCTCTTTTGCAAAATCTAATGGCATAATAACCTCCTTTCAATTTTTGCTAAGAAAAACTACGAGTTTCCCTTAGTACTTTAAAACCTCGTTTTTGTTTTTTAAAAGGTTTAAAAGTAACCTTTATAAGCGTTTGCTCTTTATAAAGGTTTTTATTCTGAAGGATATATGTGTCCTTTTTAGAAGGAGCCTTTTAATGCATTATATTCCCTGATTTTTCCTAATTTGTTATAGAGTGTGAGGAGTTTTTGTTTTATTTCTTGTTTTTCTTCTTGGCTGATATCTAAGGAATAGAGTTTTTCATAGGCTTTGAGAGCATTGCCGTTTTTCTGTTGCTTTTCGTGATTTTGAGCTTGAGTCTTGTACCCTTCTTTAACCTTGATTTTGATTTCTTCCTTCTCTTTCATGTTGGCGCAGGCGAGGGCTTTTTTGAAAGCGTCGTCTGATCTGTCATATGAGCCCGCTTTAATATAGAGTTCTAGTGCTCTGACAAATGCTAGGCGTTTTTCATTGAAGGTTGCAGCAATATCGGCGAGGGCATTCATATTTTTTGCAGCTTCAGGGTGCATACTTCTTTTTTCATAGAGATCTGCGAGTTTCGTATGGACGAATTTTTTTATTTCAAAAGAGGCCTCTCTGTTTTGTTTGAGACAGGACTCATAATATTCCATTTTGAGAAAATCTGACATCTTTGAAGCTTTGGCTTCAATGGCCTCTTTTGTGGTCTCTTTTACTTGCATGACATTGCAACAGTTCTTTTGTTTATAAAATTAACTGTGGTAGACTATTTTTCTCTTTCATTTGCGAAGTAAGAATGCTCGTCGAACCTTCCAGGTTCTATTCCGAGAAAATCATATTTGCTATGCAAATATGATATAGCCCTACCAGGATTCGAACCTGGGTCACAGCCTCTCTCCATTTTTCCTCTGTTCAGAAGGGTTGATCGTTGGGAACTTCTGTTCCCTTACGCCCAGAGGGCCGTAGCCTTGACCGCTAGCAGATAGGGCTTTCATTCTTTTTAGAGGATGGAGTTTTAAAGGTTTGGTGTGGTCTTGTGAAGTGCACGTTATATTTATATGTAACTTAACAGTGGGTACAAAATGCAAAGGTTTATAAATAACGCATTCTTTGGCGTTTTATGGGAAATATAGTACCACTTTTAAGTGAGGAATTAAGGCAGACTTTATCAAGAGAAGGGACTCTCGAACAATTTCTTGACCATTACAATCGAATATGCCAGAGGTCTGACGAATCTTCTAAAAATAGAGCTTATGCTAATTGCTTACACCAATTACTTGAAATAACTCCAAGGCTTCATGATCACAGAAGGGAGCATGTTGTCGTTGGCGGATTGGTAATTCCCATCCATCTTTACCAGATTAAACCAGAGGAAGTTGTAAACTGGAGAGGCACCTCTGATATTGATGTGCTTGCTCAGGAATCTGAAATAGCAGATATTCTTGTTTCTCTTGGTTATAGAAGGATCAATGGAAATTACTGGGGCAGGAATGGTGTTAGAGGAACCACAAAACCTTTAGTTAACTATGTTAATGACAGCGCTTATCACCAACTTGTTCAGATAAGAGAAGATATTGTTATTGCTGGCAAGAAAAAAACTCATCAAATTTATCGAGATTCTCAAGAACTTCCTTTTTATGGAGTGCCTGTAAGAGTGCCAAGCATTGCAGATATGATTGCTATGAAGAGGGATGCAAATAGAGGCAAGGACAAGGAAGATATAAGGTCATTGAGAGAAATGCAAAGAATTCTCAATTGATCAATTCTGGAATATAGAGATGAACTCTTTTTTTGCCTTGGCGTATGGATTCCATTGATTCTTGCACCATAGTGAGATGGGTTGTATATTCTCCCGGTTGTTCTATTTTAATGCCTTTTGGGTTTATCCAGTCCTCTTTTCTTGGGAATCTATGAGATGGAACTTCGGCTTGTATACTTGGTGGCTGGAGGTGAATTTGTATTCTTTTTTTATTGAATCTAATTTTTATTTTTTCGTAGGGTGTGTTATTCCATATAGTGACTCCGTTGTATTGGGGGGTAGTTTTTACAGAGCCCCATATTATGCCTTCTTGATCGAGAAGGGAAGCTGTAAGTTTGCTGTCAGGCTCTACTGAAAAGTCGTCGAGAACACCAAAATCTAGCAGACTACCTTTTCTTAGGTAGATCTTATACATATATTTTTGGATTAATTCTTTTAGTCCGTCTGACATTTTTGAAGAGGTTTTAAAACTCTTTATTTGAAGGGAGCAGCATTATAAAAATCTTTCGTTTTACCACTATTTAAAGGTATCATTTTTTGGGATTGTTAACTTAACGGCTACTGAAATTGCCCATAAAGATTCACAGAGTGTCATGGTTCGTAATCTTGGAAAAATTAATGCATCTTATCGTTTGGTTCCCGAGCATTTGAGAACACTTGGGTAATATTATTCGTGCTTTCTTTTTCTTGATTAAAACAGTTCTATAAAATATTCACATGTAATAATTACATGTTATTCTTCCTGTTTTTGGATGTATCTGCATTTCCATTCTCTTTCTTTTTCATAGGAGAAGACCGGTTTTAGACTGAAGACTGCACTAAACTCATATACGTTATCAAAAGCCTTTCTTGTATCTTTTTCTTGTTTTCCCATGAGATCGTACTCGACTAAGTTGAAAACAATATCCCCTATATCACTTGTTGTTTTAACGCCCCACGCTTTAAGCACTATAGATGCTAAGCAGCCGAATTGGTCTATGGCGTGCAAACGGAAACTTTCGAGCAATTCTCTTGCTGTTACATGATGCCCTCCTCTTTTTTCTAATCTTTTCTTATACATTTCTTTTGCATGGTCTAAGGCTTCGTAGATGAAACTATATGCTTCTTCGCGGTACTCTTGATGGTCTTTGAGAAGTTTTCTGAATTTTTGTTCTGCGGTCTGCATTTTATTTTATACAGGATGCTGCCTTTAAAATTTCTTTGTTTTTCTTTTTAAAGTGCCACGGATTGCAAAGGCTTGATAGATTAGGTATGTTTCTCCTTGTTTACCTCGAGGTCACAATATTTATTAACTCTCTTTTTTAAATTATCCTATGGAAGATGCGGGTTTTAAAGCAGGTTTAGAGATTCATCAGCAGCTTGATACTGGAAAGTTATTTTGCAGATGCCCTTCGATTCTGAGGAGCGAAGAGCCTGATTACTTCATCGCGAGGAAGTTGCATGCAATTGCAGGAGAGACAGGCGAGGTTGATGTTGCTGTACAATTTGAGGCTGAACGGGAGAGGGAATTTTTGTATGAATGTTATAGGGATAATGTTTGCCTTGTTGATATTGATGAGGAACCGCCAAGAGAGATTGACTCTCAGGCATTGAAGATTACGTTGCAGGTTGCTCTGCTCCTTAATTGCGAGATTATTCCTTATACACAGATTATGAGAAAAACCGTGATTGATGGGAGCAATGTCTCAGGATTTCAAAGGACAATGTTGATTGCGAAGAATGGGTATTTGGATACTTCTTTAGGGAGAGTAGGGATTCAGTCAATATGCCTTGAAGAGGATGCTGCTCGGATTGTGAGCCAGGAGAGGAATAAAGTTATTTATAGGTTGGATAGGGTAGGGATACCATTGATTGAGATTGCAACTGCTCCTGATATAAAAAGCCCGGAGCAGGCTAAGGAGACTGCATTGAAGATTGGCGAAGTTTTAAGGGCGTGTCGAGTTCGTCGTGGAATTGGCACGATTCGGCAGGATGTCAATATGTCCATCGAAGGTGGGAAAAGAATTGAGATTAAAGGTGTGCAGGAGCCTGAGTTGATTGTTAAAACTTTGAGGAATGAGATTGAAAGGCAAAAAGAACTGGTGAAGAAGGGAAAGAGTGTTGGGGAAGTTCGGAAGGCAAATGAAGATGGTTCTACACTATTTTTGAGGCCGATGCCAGGGGCTGCTCGAATGTATCCTGAAACTGATCTGCCTCTTCTCCATATTTCTAGGGAGATGATGAATGGGGTGAAGAAAAATTTGCCTCGGTTAAAATCAGAATTAAAGCAGGATCTTGAAAAGCAAGGGCTGAATCAGGAGATGATTAAACTTATTCTTGAGGAAGGGAAGTTAGAAGAATATAAGACTTTATTGAAAGTTTTTGAGAGGCCGCAGCTTGTTGCGAAGCTTCTTGTGTTATGGCCTCGAGAAATTGCTGTGAAGGAGAAGATTTTAGAGAAGAAACTGCGGGAGATGCTTCATTTAGATGTACTTGAATTGATCCTGGAGCATGTGAAGGAGAAGAAGATTGATGAGAGCCATGCTCGGCAGGTTTTGATTGATATTGCCCGCGGCAAGGATGCGAGAGAGGCGTTGAAAATAGAGGAAGCTGGAGAGGAACTTGAGGAGGAGATTTTGAAGATGGTGAAAGAGAAACCTGGACTTTCTCTTAATGCGTATATGGGGTTGGCTATGGCGAAGTTTAAAGGAAAGGTTTCTGGGAAGGAGATAATGGAAGTTTTGAAAAGGATTTTGGGATAAATTTATTATGTCAGAATTGAAAACCACAGACTTTAGTCTGTGGTAGTATTTTGGTGTTGTCGGAAATTCTTGTAATTTCCGAGCACTCTCAGAAAGCTTTGCTTTCTGAAGTTTCAATTCTGAGCACTTCAGAAACTTTAGTTTCTGAGAGCTATCAAAATTCATGGAATTTTGAAGTCCTAAAAACGAGAGCCTGTCCCAAACCGCACCTTTCAAGGTACGGTGGCTCTCGTTTTTTTGATTACTTATTTTTTGTTAAAAGATATTCTAGTCTTTCATAATTCTTATCTTGTAATAGTTTTATTATCTCTTCTTTATTGTTTGAGGGTACACATGGGCATTCTTCTCTATATTTTCTTATTGTATTAGCAATATAATGTTCGTTGAAATTAGATATTGCTAAAAATACTGGTATTGGAGTTATTACACCAACTACTGTTCCTAACATTGTTGCTGGAATTTCAATCATCGCACTCGCTATTTTTTCTAATTCTAAATATTCAGTTAATGTTTGTCCGCAAATGTTACCCACAATTGTTCCACCAACTGCTGTGAGAAGTGTTGCTAGACATCCTAGTATAGGACCTTTATGTGCAGGCCATCTTTTTGACTTTTTACGAGCGTATTCTTCTATATTGTCCCAGATCCCTCCAGAGTGAGATGCTGTCAACCAATCCCCATATTTCTCATATTGTTCTGCCGATTTCCAAAGTGTTTCATAAGTAATCGCATATTCTCTTAATCTCCGCAAATAAATCATAAACCCATAGAAATAAACAATTATTTAAAAATTTAGATAATTTAGATATAATCTTTCTTAGAATAAAGAGGATTTTAGGATAATCGAAACATTTATATATGCGCATACGCATATACATACATGGTTAAAGTTATATCCTTGTCAAATGAGGCATATGAAAAGCTGAAGACATTAAAAGGAAAGAATTCATTTTCTGAGGTAGTTGTAAAATTAGTTGGTGAGAGAAAGAAAAAGAATATTATGGATTTTTTTGGAATTTGG
>CAYJRI010000065.1:0-6043 GCA_964372435.1 Candidatus Woesearchaeota archaeon
TCGAGTCTCATCCGATTTTCGCAGCTCGAAGAACCGGATATACTCCAATAATCACACTGTCATCAGCTTCTGCATGTTCAATAATCGATGAGCTTCCAGATTGCATAGGAAATAAAAGGAACGATCACGAAATAATTTTAGGTTGCGGTAACGGCACGACAAATTGCACTCCCTTCTCACGATATTTCTCGTTCTTCTTAAGAATCTCGTCGGCAAAATTCCAGGCAAGTACCATGAGGTATTTTGGGGGCTGCTTTTCTAACATCTCTCCGCTTACAATAGGAATTCTTGCAGAAGGAATGATCATTCCTTGTTTCAAGGGATTATCTTCGACAACATAGCTCATGTGCTTATGAGTAATGCCGCAGAATGCAAGCAGAGTGGTAGCTTTTGCAGGAGCACCATAACCCGCAATAATTTTTCCTTCTTCTTGCGCTTTCCTAAAGAACTCTTGAAGCTTGTTGCGAATATTATAAACCTTCTCTGCAAAACGCTCATACGTTTCCCCTTTCTCCAAGCCAAACTGTCGTTCTTCATTCAGGGTGTCTTGCACAGAAGCATCCACAGGGAAAACTCCGCGCATCTTTTGAACAAATACTCTTAACGAGCCGCCATGAGAAGCAACATGCTCTGCCCTGAAGATTTCCATCTCCTGTCTCTTGAAAAATTCATGCAGGGAAAGAAGGCTAAAATAGGAGAGGTGCTCATGATAAATATTGTCAAAAGTGAGATTTTTAAGTGTGTCAAGCAAATACTGCACTTCGATAACAAAAACTCCTTTATCGTTGAGTAGCTTCTTCACATTTTGACTAAATGTTTTAATATCGGCAACATGAGCAAAGACATTATTTGCAGTGACGAGATCTGCTTTCCCCTTTAATCGGATAATATCCTCAACAACCCTTTCATGAAAGAAGTCATGAACAGTATCAACACCCTGCTCCCGGGCAATATGCACAATATTTTCTGCAGGTTCAACACCAACAGCCCTCATGCCCAATCCCTGAAACCTCTTAAGGAGAAGTCCATCATTGCTCCCAATATCAACAACAAGTGAACTCGGCTTCAACTTCAATTCCTTTGTAAGAGATTCAGCCATTTCTTGAAAATGTTTTTTGAATGTTTCTGTAGTAGATGTCACATAAAGGTAATGCTGAAACATTTTTTCAGGCGGCACCACATAAGAAAGCTGGCAGAGGCTGCATTGATTACAGTACAAAACTTCCAAAGGGTAGACTTCTTCAGGCTTATCAAGCTCGTTCACAGAAAGCAGATTATTTGCAAGAGGCGTCTTTCCGAAAGAAAGAATCTTCTTTAAATTTCCATTGCCGCAGGTTCTGCAATGCCTCTCATAGGGATAGGCCGCTTCCTGCGTTGCTAATTCCTCTCGAACCCAGGCAATAAATCGTTTCAGTCCTGTCACGCTATTGATTTTCGGCTTGTATCCAATCATCGTACGAATCTTAGTAAGATCTGGGCATCTTCTATTGGGATCTGCTAACGTATACGCTTCATTCGGACCCTCAACATTCTGAATGCTCGAATCATTTTCCATCAACCCGGCAACAAGATCAGCAAAATGGCGCACCTGAATTTCCTGATCATCAGAGCCGATATTGAAAACCTCGCGATTGTGACTTGAGAGAAGAACCTGGAAAAATCCAACAATTGCGTCTGAGATGTAGCAGAATGTCCTCGTATTTGAACCACTTCCATAGAGGGGAATTCTCTCTCCCTTTAAAGCAGAGACTACAAAATTGGGAACAACTCTTCCGTCGTCAAGGCGCATTCCAGGCCCAAAGATATTGAAAGGGCGTACGATCTTGATAGGAAGGTTGAAAATATCAGCATAGGTAATGCAAAGAGTTTCCCCCATCCTTTTCGGTTCGTCATAACATGCCCGGGGTCCGATGCATGAAACATTTCCAAAATAGCTTTCCGGAGTAGGAATGAATTTGGGATCAGGATTTCCATACACTTCACTTGAGCTGAAAAAGAGAAAGCTCTTAACTTTCTTTTCCTTCGCTAACTCAAGAAGATTTTTAGTGCCTAAAACACCTGCATCAATCGTTTCAATTCTCAGTTTATTATAAAAAATAGGGGATGCAATACTCGCAGCATGGATAACATAATCAATCGATTCATGCGTCTTAAAAGGTTTTGAAATATCGTGCTGAATGACGGTGATATGCTTCATGGACTGGAGCGCGTCTCTCAACCCAACAATGAAATTGTCTAACACGAGAACTTTACAAGGTTTTTCAAGGACATGCTCGTTAAGATAATCAAGCGTTAAAACGAGGTATTTTCCTAAGAAACCAGCCCCGCCGGCAATAAGGAGTGTTTTCCCTTCCAAGGTGCGAGCAATTTCTCGAATCTCCTCAGCGATCCTTTGAATATCTTCTTTGACAATCTTGCTTTCTTTAAGAGAGGCCATTTGAATTATCGGTAATGTAAAATATAAGCATGAAGCTGATCATGATCTTCTGGATCAACCAACGGAAATTTTATAGTGTGCTGATCAAAATTCTTACTATCTCGGTTTCCATTCACTAAATTAAGAATAAGGCTATCCTCCAGGAAAATCATGGCATGAGCAACGTTGGGGGGAGTTATGACCAAATCACCTGCTTGAATAAGAGGCTGGTGAACCCAAATGCTACAAATGAAATAATCGATAAACTCTATACAGCGGGTTTGATGCATGGTGCTTCTGGGGGAAAACTGCTAGGGTCAGGTGCAGGAGGGTATATTTTATTTTACCATCCTCCAACAAAAAGAAATCAGCTTGCAAAAGCTTTGCATATAGCTGGAGGAGAAATTATGAATTTCAACTTCGACTTTGAAGGCACTCAAATCTGGCCTGTGAAGCATCCTCTGTAATTATGCAAGTCCCTTCAGTAATTCATCAGCTGATTGCTCCTCTCTCATACTCCCTTTCGTATCACACCAAGGACAGCGTTCAGGTTTTTTCCCCTCAATCCGAAAGTTGCAATTTTTACAAACAAAGGCCATACCACCCCCACAGGTTAAGCATATTTAAATATATCCGTATCATAAAATATAGAAACCTAGAATCCACAAAATGAGGAGAATCGAACAAGTCGTCAGGAGATCTTCAGGAGCCCAAATATGTGGATGAATAACAGGAACTTTTTCAGGACCAAGGTAAGGCTCATCATAGCTCGGAGTGTAAAGTTCAGGAATCCCCTGGCGAATTCTCGTTTGATACACTTCTGGATTTTCTAAAATGCTTCCGAAAGATTTTGCAGCCTCATTCAAAGAAAGGATATAAGCCTCTCGATTAAAGTTGGACAAACTTACCATCTTTCATCATACCTTCTGCATCAATAGGATATACCTCCGCAGCTGAAAGGGGAAGTTTTCTAATCCACAACGCACTCAAGCTTGTCGCCGATTCCCATAAGAGAGAAAGGGATGCATGTGCTTTAAAAATAAACTCTCCTTGCTCATGATACACCTCGAGGGTATCTTTTGCTGGAAGCATCTCTACTCTTACATTTCTTGCAGGCAAATCAATTCCAAGATTCTTAGCAGAAGCTAACGTATATTCTGGCGCATCTTCAGGCACAATAAGCCACGGTTTCTTATCCCGAGTAATGAGGAGACATTCTTCAGCAGTCTCGCTCAAGGCAATGTTCATTAGCCCTTCCACGCTAAAAACAAATTCATGAGATTGTGAAAACCCAGAATACGAGCTGTGGTAGAGAGCGTGGATAGGAGCTCCTTTATCTCTTCTATGGATAAGGATCTTCTGATCTTGAGTGAGATAGAGTGAACCAGCCGACGCTGGTTGGAGAGGGTGTTGAGCATCCGCAATGACTGCATGACCGTCAGAAATCAGCTTTTCCAAAGCACGTGCCTCCAAAAACAGGATCAGGAGGCAATCTTCGATGAAGAGGCTCTGGATTTTAGGGGTAGAAGAGTTGCACGGTAAGTGCCCCGCCTCTAAAAAAAGCCTCGGCCCGATGGACTTTGAAATGGTAAATGTCATGATCCATGATAATCTCCTAGAATAGAGCGAACATGTTTCTCTAATGCAACATCCGCTTCTGTAAATTGGCACCCAAGAACCAATTGTGTCCGCGCGGTATCCAATACTAATCTCCGGGGGAAAAAAGGATCATTGCAATGCTCTGTCGCTAACTCTTCTCTCTTTATAGGAAGACCAAGCTTTTTATGGATATGCACTACTCTTCTTGCAATATCTGCTCTGGAGAGAGGTTCACCATTACAAGAAACATGGTAAATTCCACCTTCTTCGGTATGGTACACCTTCTTCGCTACCATAAAGAAATCCTCAAAATACGTCGGTCTGCTGAAAGTGTCGTCCCAAAAAGGCCAATATTCCTTTCCATCTATGGCGTCGAGGACGCGATTCACAATCAAATTACTTTTCACTCCGATCATGGTTTGAATTCTTAGAACAGAACCATGCTTATTCAAGACGATTTCTTCTGCCTTCGCTTTCGTTACTCCATAGGTATTCGTTGGTTGTGGATTGGGCATATCAGACTCAGTGCAGTCTCTTTCACTACTGCTAAAGACATTGTCAGTCGATACTAAAAGTACTTTTCCAGAGAGATCAGCAACACGCCTTGTGAGTTCTACATTGTCCTGATAAAATTTTTCCTTCCATGTAGGATCGCGATTATATTTCGTATGAGTATTTGCCGCAAGATGAAATGCAAAATCATACGTTTGCATATGAAGATCTTCAATTACTTCAACACGATCCTGGATGCACGGATCAATAGCGAGCAATCTCTGACGCTTTAGTAAGTACAATCGATCTGAAGGGAAGCAGAGCTCATCTAACCGTTGAAGAACCCTACTTCCAATCTGCCCTGATCCTCCAGTGACCAATATGCTCGCCATAGATTCTCCGTCCAAAGTAATTATATAAACATTGTTATACTCCCCTAAAGTATGCAAAGAGCTTTTTAATTCTAGAATTGCTCAAGAATTAATGTTTTTACCATACTATCAACAGGATAAGCAAAAGTAAAAGGATTTTCTGACGAAAGAATCGAATAAGCAGCTCTGCTAATAGAAGAAAAGAGGAGTAACAAAAACTTCGATTAATGCAGCAGCAAAGAGAATAATGACAGAGGCGATAATCAAATTCAATGAGTCTTGAAGAATATTCCAAAATTTCCTGCTATTAATGTCATGCTTAATAATCGCGATGCTAATAATCCCTCCTGCTAAAGCTCCTACAAAGTAGGCCGCAATTTCAGGGATTCCATGAATCATATATCTTGCGAGTCCTAAAGGAATTTGATCAACTCGTGCTTGTGTAAAGATGCCGATGGCTGCTGCTATAACCGAGGCATTCCATGCAAGAACAAAAATAGCACCTGCCCCAAAAATCAATGAAAAAACCAAAGTAAAGATTAAAACATAGATATTATTCGCAAAAATTTTAAACAACCTCTCAGTCTGCGTTGCAGATGCGGTTGTTTTAACACTTTTCTGAATATCGAACTGGGCAACACATTCATTAAAGCTCAAAGGTCGATTGATGATACAGTACGTCTCCACTTGCACACGAAAATTATGTGTGCTGGGAAGAACAATATACCAGAAAGAAAACGCAATGACAAATCCCAAGAACAGCCAGAGAAGCGCATAAAGAGCCTTGCTATGCTCTCTCAAAAGTTTAAAGAAGCCAAAATCCTTGATGTTCTTCTCCTCTTCGAGTTTAATCGTGTAGTACATAAAAGGCATAGAAAACATCACGGTAAAGGTAACAATAAGGATCCCAGAATATTTCACCAGCACTTCATCCTGCGCAAAAATCCAATTAACAAGGAGAACTGCAAGAGAGGCATAAAAAAGCCCTATAAAGAGCATCTCCCATGGCCTTCTCTCAGCTTTCTTTGGGGATAAAATCATCTCAAACATATTTCCTCTTTTCCTCGTACCAAAAGAAAAGTGAACTGCTATTTAAACCTTTAGAAGAAAACGGGTGTGGGACATTATTCATAAATTAGAGAAGCAATAAATTGTGCCATATCGT
>CAYJRI010000066.1:0-6031 GCA_964372435.1 Candidatus Woesearchaeota archaeon
TTGATATGTGCATAAGGAGGTTAGTTTAGTCCGGAATTTAGCTAATCACCTAAATCAATTCTCCTCAGTCCTGCTTAGAACGCCCTTTCGATTTTTTAGTAACCTCAACCAATGACCAAAGGACTTTAGTCTTTTCCAGGATTTCTTCAGGTTTCTTCTTTTCTGGTGAAGGCATGTGCTCTCTGAGGATGTATTCAAAGGTTGTGAACAGGGGATAGAGTCTTTCGACAATATGTTTTGCCCTTCTTTTCTTTACTCCTTCTCTCATGAGATAGCTCACAGCATCTTCCTTTGTTTTGTCTAAAAGAACATGAGAAAAATCTCCAAAACCAAATTCAGCCTTGTCAATACACATGCCAGCTTCTGTAACTTCTCTCAAATAAACTTCATTAACTTTCTTATAGACAGCTTGTCTTGTGAGATAATCCTCATTCTCATCAGCAAGAGTTTTCTGCTGTCTCTTCTGGGCTATACGTGTTGCCTCTTCCCTGCCAATACTCCGTCCTTGAAATTCATGTTCATCAATAATATTCTCTACATCGCTGTAGGATAAAGCTTCGTCTGCAAAGTAAACTCTCTCTTCAAGAATCGCTTCTTGTTCCTCTCTTAATTGTTTGAGTATGACTTCCTTCTCAATAGTTTCCCAATTTTTTGTTGGGTTTCCTGTAATTGCATGCATAGGATGCGGATATTTATTAGAAAATTCTCTCACAACCCCATCAAAAGAAAGAAGTTCTTTCATAAATGCATACTTAGCCTTCACTACAGGAGCATTTTTCGCTTTCTCTCGAAATGCTCTTCCAAAAAGAGCATACAAGGCAAAGGTTTCGCAAAAATCTTCTTTAGGATTCTTTGTAGCATAATACGTAAGAAAATACTTTCCCCTTTCCTCAAGAGCTACCTGAGAAGCATCTGGAGTAAGAGAAGCCCAGTTATTCCAATGCTCAGCTCTAAAATTACAGACAAGAGATTCTGCAATCTCATGCAAAAGGACATGGTCAAAATAATGATCATACATCTCTTCATTGAGCCTATCTTCAGCAACTCTCCTCCTTTCTTTTCTGCTTTTCGCCATAACATCTGCAAAGAGGAATTCTAATTTCGATTCCTCTGCTGGAGTGTATTCAGGGAGAAAGATTTCTATTTTCTTCCCCTCAACGTCATATTCCCCTGCTCGCATAAACCCTGACATAAAAACTCCTAAATCAAAGTACTCCTGCATACTCTTTCTTATTGATTTTACATTGCTCACAATACTCCTTGGAAGAGCCTGAAGAGAATCAGAGATCTTCACGAGTTCATGAAATCCAAATTTCAGCGTGCGCTCAAGATAGGTTTCATGTGTCGATCCTCGGATATAAAAATCAGCCATGTCCTTCGCTTTTCTTAGAGAAGTAAATGCCTGCACAGGAACCAAAATGCCAAATTCAGTTAACAATCGCTCTTGAAGAACATCAAGAAGCATCATATTCCCTTCTTTAAGGTTTTTCTCTTGAATTTTCTCCTGCAATTCTTTAAAGAGCTCTCTTGTCAATTCTTCACGTTTATCAAGAGAAACAATCCTATCATGGAACTGCCCAGCTATTCGCTGCTGAAGATAATCTACCAAAGGGATAGCATCTGAGATCTCTCCATTTTCCCTTACAAATTCAACTTTATTTGCATAAAACATAGCATACCCTTGAAAAGGAATTCTTTCCTCTACAAATCGAGGAAGACGGGAGAGCATACCTAAGATCTTAATAACATCATGAATCCTATAGCTAGCATCACTTCGATTTTGAAATTTGCACTTCTGTAAATAACCGGTTATATCTCCACGGAGTTTATCCATCTCGTGATCGCTCAGTTCAACCTTGTCATCAAGTGATTTTTGAGAGAAACTTCTCATAAGAAGTGCATCTCCGCGGATGAAAGGTGCAATATCCTCATCCCTCATAACTCTGTCAAAGAGATCACTATCCCCAACTTTGAGTAAAAGAAGTGCCTTCATTACCTGAGCGACATTATGAATAAAAGGATAGTGCTCTGAATCAACATCAACATCAACACCTGTAATCCCCCCTATCACATGAGAATTAACTGCTTTCATATTATCAAGCTCTCTTTCGCTTACAGTACCATGACTGAAATGCAATCCATCAACATCCATATCCCTGAGACCAGGAGGATAAAAAAGAGGAGCTTTTTTATCGTAGAGAAGAGTATTCCCTGGTTTTAAGAGCGAAAACCAACTCACTTCATCAGCTGTAATATCAGGATAATATCTTGAGACAAAACACTTCTCTTGGAAAAGTGGATCATCGTTGTTCATATATAGTTCAGGTTTTACCTTACGATGAGTTCGAAATCGTTTTTCTTCAAGATGTTCTTTTAAATACTCCAGTCCATCTTTAAATGAGGCAAGATCTACAATTTCGCCAACTAACCTTTCTCGTAAGCGATCTAAACCTCTTTTTCTCCTATACTCTTCTAAAGAATCTCTAGAAAGAGCCTTTGTTAAAGCCAGCTTTTCCTTTGCTGCAGGAAGATGAGATACGCCATTATGGGGTTGACCTTCAGAGATAGGGAGCTGAGGAGTACCTTGAGAGGATCCTTGTTCTTCTAGTCTGAGGTAAGACTCATAGATACCTGAATAAGACCCTGTTTCATCTCTCCTAAAGTAATCTCTTCTTGCCCTGTCTACAACAAGTGCATCTGAAGGCACTTTGTAAGTATCTGGGAGGAGAACATCTTCAAGTCTCTTGACTTCCTTTCGTACAGAAAGTGGAAGATCTTTCTTTTCCATGTCTTCTCTAAAATACCCTTATTTATATTTTTATGCCCCTCTCAAAATTAACCACTAATTTTTCCATAGGAAAATGAGGTTCTTATTTCCTGACACTTTTCGAGGTAAAAATATTAAAGATTTGTGGAGAAAAATATGAAAGCCTACAAGAAAGAAAAGTCTTTCCCCAAAGATTTTTTTAAAAATGTGGAGCCAGATCCTAAAAGGAAATGGCATAAACCATATTAAATATAAAAAAAATGTGGAGCCAGATCCTAAAAGGAAATGGCATAAACCATATTAAATATAAAAAAAATGTGGAGCCAGATCCTAAAAGGAAATGGCATAAACCACAATAAACGAACTAAAAATTAGTTCGTTTAATCTAAATAGATTAACATGAAATTCAGATGGAAAAACATCATTCCAAAAGATCCTCAAAAACCCCTAAAAACCAGGTAATGTCTTAAAAATTTAAAACGAATTAAATGATATTTTTCTCCCTGATTATCGTCGGTAAGCCTGAAAAGTTTAGACTTTAAACGAATGATAGTCTTCAGGACGACACCTCAAAAGTTCTTATAACCCAAGAAAACCTAGGATTAGGCGTATTTTTATTAAACCCTCGAAGAGGCTTTCCAGCGAGTCAAAAGAGATGCTGAATCGCCTCTTCTGGGGAAAAAGAGGTGATAATAATCTATGATTTTAAGGGTATTTAAATCTTGTGATTTTATCTTTCATATCAATCTTGTGACTTTGTTCACCGTCTTTGGTAATGCTCTCACCTCAACGCCTCCCTTAGTCCTAGTCTAGCCTTTAACCCTTTCCCTCAATAATACTCTTACTATGTTTTCTAACTATATAAATCTTTCGCATATAAGGGCTTTGCGTGAATATTCCCACTACTTCGCTCGAGCGAAGTAGGACAGCCTCCAGAAGTTGTGCAGAATAATCCTTGCTGTGATCTGTGTGAACCTGCAAGCATATCTTGCCTTCGTACGATGCCAAATACCCTCTTAAAGGAGGAATGAAAGCTCTCACAATGTGATCTCTGGTGATACTCTTTCAACCAAGCATACACATCTAAGAAAAACTCAAGGTACATGCATTTCCACGCAAGACTTCCATTCAGATCGTTACTCTTCTTCGGATAAACATAGGGTGTCATAAAAAGCTCTTCGATTTCAGCAACTAAATCTCGATCATTAAATCCCGCATCAAGCCTTAAGGAATCACCTTTCACTTGCTTGATGAGTTCATGCATAATTACACACTCATAAACTCCAGAAATATCAAATGCTTGGACAATCTCCCTGGAATCTATAATAGAGGTCATGTACGTTCCTTCTTTACTCTTTGTTGATGCATAGTTCTGCTTCCTACTTCTCTCTATTCCCGTACCATCTCCTGCAAGGATGCCATCTGCATTTTGATAGGCAATGAAGATTTGATAGAGAATAACAGCAACTTCAGGTCTTGCATATGCCTCTCCAATCACCCAATCATCGAGAGGTTCATAGACTCCTAAGAACGGTCCAAGAATCTCCAGCCAGCCTTGAGCCTGCCTTTCAGGAAGGCCAAGAAGTTCGCAGGTAAGAACCGCTTTCGCGAGGACTCTTGAATCAGTAAGAGGTTTCCCTACTCTCCCTTCTTTTGGAGGAGAGCATTGATTTACCGCATCACGAATGAAGGCTAAGGTCACTTTTGCTTGAGTTTTGCAATATTGAGAAGATGTTTTTTGTCTAAGAGTGCAAGGCCTGCTTTATTACCAACAATTTCTACTTTGATGATTTTTTCAGGATTCTCGAGGTCAACATATTTTCTGTCGACGACTTCTGTAAGAGACATAATCAATTTGATTTCATCAGGTTTATCTTTGAGTTTTCTTGTCTTAAGCTCCATTTTCCACTTTTCTTCTGGCTTGATTCCTTTCACCATCTTTTTAATGTTGTTTTGCATTTCCTTCACTGAGTTTTTACACCAGAGATCAATCGGGACCCATTTCATGGTATGGTTGAATTTATCAAGGCTTTTCTCAGCTACTACTTTAAGGTCATCAACTGCCTTTCTTGCATCCTTGACTGCAATATGTGCAAGGCCTTCGTCAGCTGCGAGAATTTGAGCTTTTTGTTTTACCTCATCAAGCAGATGAAGGATCTCTGTTTTTGCGGATTCGAGGTGGTTAGGATCAAAGGTAACAACAAGGTTTCCTAATTTATTGGATTTTAAAGAAGGAGTTTTTTTTGAGGAGGATTTTTTAGCAGGAGATTTTTTCGGCATACTCTCACCTTTCCTTTGTGGAAGGGGTTGGCTCTATTTAAACCTTACGTTTTTATTTAGCGCGTTCTCGATGGAGTCTTCTTTTTCTTTTTTCTCTCTTGAGACGCTTGCGCTGCCATTTCCAGCGCATCTGCCCCTTCTTCTTCCATCTGCGTGATGAGCGTTTCATGTTTTTTTGAGAGAGAGAATGTTTTTAAAGTTTGCCTCCTTCCTGAAAGGATGGACTTCAGGAAAATAAGGGTGGTGAGTCTCCTTCTTTTCTTAGTGGGAACGAGTTTTCTTTTCTCTCGATTCCAAGGAGTAAGTGGGTTTGTCGTCGGAGAGGGTGGATCTGTCTTTAATCTTGGAGTTGTCATTATTCTTCTTGCCTTTGTCCTCTTCGTCCTCTCTTCAAGATTGAAGGTATTAGAAGAATTTCGAGAGCCATTATTTTACGATGGTATTGGGCAGAGTGCGACAAAGATGCATGGAAAAGTGAATCTTGGAGCATTAAGAAAACAGAAGTTGTTGAGGAAAGCCAGAGAGATGTTTATTGATTTGTATGCGAAAGAGCCTCATCAACGAGAATTAGCATTGTTTGTTGAACGATTAAAGAAAGAAGGGCGACTCAAAGAACTTGAGAAAGAATAAAGAAAAAAGGGAAAAAATAAAAACCTTCTTCTCTTATTGGAATCCTTTGCGTTTTGCGTAGCATTCCCTGCAGAAAACTTCTCTACCTTCTACAGGCTTGAAGGGCACTTTGCATGCCTTCCCACAGCTGCTACAGGTTGCATCGAATTCTTGCCTTGGGCCACTGAAAAATCTTGGGCCTCTGTTAAATCCTGGCATTCTATCCTCCTATGATATTGTATTAACACTTAGAAATAGCCTTGCGGATATTCTTATGTCTGAAAAATGAGATATTCTAGGGTTTATAAGGTTATGGGTGCCCGGCTTTGTCAAACCTGTGGGAGATAAATAGTAGTGTCAAGTGAAGGGAGTTAC
>CAYJRI010000067.1:0-4382 GCA_964372435.1 Candidatus Woesearchaeota archaeon
GACCAATGATGCCCCAAGAACATCTCCGATTTTGCAAGAATCCAAAATCCTTTTCTTCGTCTCCTGAAGTTTCTTCCCCTCTGCATTTAAATTCAACCAATACGGAGCATGGATACTCAATCTAATATCCAGATCATGAGCAACTCTCCCAATCCCTTTTGCGTCAGCCTCTTTCAAATACACTCCATAAGTAAAAGCAACCTCGCATGCTTGAATTCCAAGACGATGAAACTCTTTCAAATTCCCAATTGCCTCTTTCACCCCTCCAAGTCCAGCAGGCCCAAACCGAATCATGAAAAAGGAAAAAACTTCCCCTATATAAGCCTAGCCATAATGAATGGAAACATTTATAAACATCTAGAATTTTATCCTTCCAAATGGAAAGAAAATTAACCATCTTAGCACCCTTCTTCGAAGAGCCAGGAAGAGAATTTCATATTCGTGAACTTGCAAAACTCCTCAAAACTAATCATACAACAATCCGCTCCTATCTTAACCGTCTCGTAAAAGAAGAATTTCTCGAAAAAATAAAAAGCACACCTTATACACGCTACACTTCAAAAGCAACAAAAAAATATCTCAATCTCAAGCTCTATTATAATCTCGAGAAACTCAGAAAGTCAGGTCTTATAGAAGAGATCGAAAAAGTTTACGACTTCCCTCCAGTCATTCTCTTTGGCAGTTATGCAAAAGCATGGGATGACACAGCGAGTGATGTTGATCTCTGCCTTATCTCAAATATCAAAAAGCAGTTCTCCGCAGAACCCTATGAAAGAATACTAAACCGAAAAGTAAGTGTTCACCACTTCACCAAACAATCCTGGAATCAAGCAAAACAAAAAAATCCAGAGCTCATCAATAGCATCTGCAATGGTCTTGTCCTTTCAGGGCAGTTAGAGATCCTATGAAAGATACAAACCTAAAAAGAGATGTAAGAAGAATTCCTAGAGATAACATAAGAGCAAAAAGCCTTCTGAAAGCATCCAGCGAAGCAATTGAAGCTGCAAAAGCTCTCCCTTTCCAAGAAACAAAGCTCAAGAGCATATTAAGAGAGCTCTATGAAGGACTCAGGCAGTATTGCGAAGCAATTGGCTATTTCAAAGGCTACAAATTCTCATCCCACGAAGTCATAACACTCTTCCTTAAGGAAATACTAAAAGAACCTATCATCGCAGAAAAATTCGACCGTTATCGAAAACTGAGAAATGGAATCAATTACTATGGAAAAGATGTTTCAGAAGAAACAGTAAAAGAAGCTTTTCAAGAAATTCCAGAAATAATAAGCAAACTTGCAAAATATTTCTCTTTTACAGAAGAAGAGAAGTCAGAAACATTCGAAAACAGAACCTCCTGAGCGCAACAAACAAAAAGTATGAAAGAGAGAATCAACGCCAACGTCGAGATTGCCAAAAGCTTTTTAAACCCAGAACCCTATATCATAACAATAAAAGGAGGTAAAAAATGAACTTCATCAAAAGTGACAAAAGAGGACTTTCAGAGATCGTAACCTCTATCTTGATTATTTTAATCGCAGTAGCAGCAGTTGTCGTGATCTGGCAAGTACTCCTGCCTTTAATCAGAAGCCCAGGAGAGCAAAGTGTTTCCTTAGCAGATTGCACAGCAAACCCAGTAACACTATCAACTCCGGTATGCAACCGTGGAGCAAATCCAGAAGGAACAGTTTCTGTACAAGCTACTAAACTAGGTCCAAAACCTATCAGTAATGTAGTAATAAATTTCAACAACGAAGCAGGAACAGAACCAAGTACTGGCGGTTCTGCAACAGGGCTTGCCGGAACAGCAATTTATTCAAGTAGCGTAGCAACCTATGGAGCAAATGAAAAGGTAGTCGTCTCAGGAACTTACACACTCACAGGCACAACATCTCCTTGTAGTATCCCAGAAGTCAAGACCGTCACCTGCTAAAAATTTTTATTTTTTATCTTTTTGATTCAAATTTTTAGAAGAGGAAAACCTCATAAAAAGAAGTCTTTTTAAACTTCTCTCTCCTGCTCAAAAGATGAAAAAAAGAGGGATATCGAAGCTCGTCGTAAGTGTCCTCCTAATCCTCATCGCCATTATCGCAGTCATGATCATCTATGCTATTTACTTTCCAGCAATCAGCGAATCCCAAGAGGATGTCAATATCGAAGAAGCGAAAATAAAAATCTTCTCCTCAATAGAAAAAGAGTCTATCTGCCTTACTCAATCAGGAGCCAATCCAAAAATAGGCCTCGAAATAGAAAGAACAGCAGGTGAGGAAGGAGAGATCACAGGCCTCTACTTTATTCTAAGAAATAAAACAAGCGAAAGTGATTACACCATCCCGCTCTCTCTCAAATTAAATGAGCGTACAAGAGTAACGATCCCGCTTAACCAAATACAAAACCTCGAATCCATCGAGCTTTACTCCTTAATCAAAACAGGAAGAGGCCCTCTTCTAGGAGCAATCAAAGACCTCTACAAAGTAAAAGGCACAGAAGTCCCCTGCAATGTCTCTGCCTTCTACGACATCCACATCCTCTCCCCTGTTCCCAACAAAAGATACCTGTCAGGGCCTTTAGACTTCAATCTCTCTTCCAATAAACCAGCATCCTGCAATGTTTCCATAGACAACGCTCCTCCAGAAACCATGGCCTCTCCAGATGCTTCTTTCTTCCACCACCAAAACAACACTCTCGAAAAAACAAAGCACAACGTAACATTCATCTGCCAATCAACAGAAGGAGAAAGAAGAGAAACCTTGCCTATCTTCTTCCGCATCAGCGGCATTCCTATTACAAGCTGCGGTGTAATACTTCAAAACCCCAACGAAATCTATTTCATCTCCAGCAATCTCATTGGATCTGGAACATGCATCACCATCAATGCCAGCAACATCTCTCTCCTTGGCAATGGATTCAATCTTACCTACGGAACCTCTGGAAGCTCCAATACCTACGGCATAGACATCCTAAGCAGAATAGAAAATGTAGAAATCTCAAACATAGTCATCGTCGAAGGCAGTTCATCAGGAAGATACAAACACGGCATCCTTATGACAAGAGCAAAGAACATCAGCGTCACAAATACTAATATAACAAACAGGGGCAGCAATAGCTCCTCCATCTACCTCTATAGCAGTCAGGAAATCCTTATAGAAAACAACAAACTCAACACCACAGGCTCTCCTAACAACGGCGTCACATTAGTCTACACCAACAACAGCAAAATCCAGCATAACAGAATCTTTCTCAGAGGATCAAGTAACGGCTATGGAATCCGCCTCGACAGCAGCTTCAGCAATCTCCTCCTCAACAACACCATCACCACAGAAGGCGAACAAAGCTTTGGCATCTACATTCTCTTCTCTGAAGATAACACCTTAGAAGAAAACAGCATTAACACCAGAGGAACCAACAGCATTGTCCTTTTTGGAGATGATGACAACGACTTTTTCTCAAACACTATCGGCCCCTCAAATCTCGCAGAAGGAAGAAATGTCTCCTACAACACAGGCCCTGGATGCAGAGATCTTGTCTTCGACAACATGGACTTCTCATTGTATGGCGAAGTTATCTTCGCCAATTGCATCAATATCACGATCAAAAACTCGAGATTTAACCTTGATGGATTAAATTTCTTCAGCACTACCGATTCAAGAGCAATGAACAATACATTCACCAACTCTCGCGGCTACGCTTTCTTCCTCTACTCTAACTCAGACAACAACAACATCACAAACAACAACATCACAACATCCTCTCCTTGGGCCCATGGCGTTTACCTCCATACTTCCTCCTTTAACAATGTAAAATCAAACAGTATCGGAACAAGTGAATCAAGCAGCAGAGGTGTCTATTCTGCATTCTCTCTTCAGAATAATATTTCAAACAATAATATCACCACCCATCTTGCTGGTTCTCATGGAATACAACTCCTTTCAGCAAACTCAAATACAGCGGAAAATAACATCATCAGGGCTCTAGGCCCAGACACCATACGAGGAATACATGTTGAGCGTTCACATACAGCGACCCTTTACAAAAATACCATTACGACTGAAGGCCCAGGTAGTAGCTATGCAATTTATCTCCTTTTCAGCAATGCTGCCTTCTTAAAGCAAAATCACGCCAATACCTCAAGAACCAACAGCATTGTTATTCGAGGAGATAATTTTAACGGAGGATTTAATCATAACATTGACCTCTCCAATACTGTCGAAGGCCTGCCTGTACGATACCTGGAACAAACAGCATGCCACAACATTGCATTCGAAGAGGATTTCAGAGGATATGGCCAAGTGATCTTCGTTAATTGCACTCCAACGAAAATTTCTAATTCGCAATTCTCAAGAGACAGCCTCAATCTCTTTTATGTAAGTAATATCCCAGAAATAAGAC
>CAYJRI010000067.1:4392-5957 GCA_964372435.1 Candidatus Woesearchaeota archaeon
AACACCATCTCAACATCAACAGGATATGGTATATTCCTAAGTTCACGTTCAAGCAATAATCGACTCAGGGAGAATGATATTATAACCTCGCCCGATACAGAGCTCAATGGAATGAGAATCGAAGATGCAAGTACAAACAATCTCATCAGAGAAAACACAATAAACACTAGCTCGTACGGAATTGCCATCCTCTCTTCAGCAGATAACAATGAAATAAGAGACACTTCAGTTTTCTCAACTTACCGGGGCCTTCTCATCCGCGGAATAAATACCACGATCAAAGACTCAACTATATCATCGACAGGAGACGCAATATTCCTTAGGTCTGATAGAAATAAGATAGAAAGAAACACCATAACAACAACTGAAGATGGCATCTATGCTGAAGGAGCAAGCAATCGCATCATAAGAAACACCATAACCACCACAGGAACCCTGGCGGAAGATGAGTTCGAAATCCAATTAAATGGAGGAGGTAATAATACCATAGAAACAGGCACCGATACTATTAATATTCACCTTGGCTCCTCCACGACAACAAACCGCGTTATTCAAGGAAAAGTGAGAGAAATTGCCATGCACTCCTCAGGATATCTCCATCTTCTTGAAGGTGTCGACATCAGTGAACTTATATCAAGCTTCGAGCCTCTAGGCGGCCGTCTCACGAGAGAAGCCCATGATGTTACCATAAGCAGTACAGGAACTAGGCCTATAGAAATCAGGGATAGAAACGGCCTTCTCTGGTACCCAAGTCTCACAACTCCCGCTACCGTCTACCTTGGGGAAAGATACGATGTCCAAAGCTCTCAAAATATCAATGCAAATGACTACATCATCAATGTCACGGGCTGCTCACTTCAGACACTCCGAGTCGACACAAACGGAGAATCAGTGAGCTGTTAGTCCTTCTCACCAGTTCTCAATCATGACTAGCAATCTTTATTAATTCTCAAACCATGCCAAGGTATGGCAATCGAACTTGCAAATACCAATATGGATCTAAAAGAATTTGGCTTTTCAGAAGTCATACTTCTCCAGAGAATATCAAGTCTCAAAGAAATACCTAAAAACTTCGATCCACAACAAGAAATTCTTATTGATACTAATAACCTTGAAGAAGCCAAAAGAATCATAAACAAAATTGATAGCAAAGTAAAGCTCATCATAGTCCAAGGCAGGTCAGCAGAATTCAACAGAAAAATTCTCGAGAACAAGAAAGTCAATATCCTCCTCAACCCTGAAAAATATGCAGCAGGAAAAAGGCTCTATGAACAAGACTCAGGCCTCAATCATATTCTCTGCAAAATTGCCAAAGAAAATAATATTGCTATCGCCATCGACATCAAAGAAATCATCTCCAAAGAAGGAAAAGAAAAGGCAAGATATCTTGCAAGAGTCATGCAAAACATAAGATTATGCAAGAAATATCAAGTAAAGATGTTTCTTACCATGCTCCCAGAAACCAAGGAAGAGGCAAGAACAGCTCATGACCTCAAAGCCCTTGCCAGAGTTTTAGGCATGGACACAAAAATGGCCCAAGAAGCTGTGGAAAAAGAAATTCAAGT
>CAYJRI010000068.1:0-5924 GCA_964372435.1 Candidatus Woesearchaeota archaeon
ATAAAAATGCTCAAGAACATTGCAGGAGAAATGAGCACGAGGCTGGAGGAATAAATAAAAATGCTCAAGAACATTGCAGGAGAAATGAGCACGAGGCTGGAGGAATAAAAATAAAAAAGCAAAATCTCAGAAGAACTCAGCCAGAAGCACGAAAAAAAGACAAGCGTCAAAAGGAACTCAAACTTATGTTAAAGAGAGAAACCAAATGACCTTATTCCTTCCAGAGCGCAAGAATTCCAGCAAGTCCTTCTTTCTTCCCTAACTGTATTTGGAATTTTTTAACATGCAGTTGAAATTCTCTCTTGCCATATTCAGCCTCATATGGCTCTCCATGTACAGTATGTCCAAAATCAAATTTCGGGTGCTCATAAGTCGCAATTCTTCCATCAGGATGATAAAAAACCCAAAGTCTCACAACCCTCTTACCGTGAATCCATTCTCCTCCGCCAAATGCAGCTTCTGTGTAACCCTCTTGCAATCTCCTCTCAAAAACATCCTTTCTTCCATACCAAAGAGGGCTGCCTATTCCTGGTTGTGACATTCTGCTCCAAGCATCAGAATGTGCCCAGCTTAATAAATCTATACCTCAGAGTATTTGAAAACAGGAGCATAAAAGCAATAACCTCGATCCAAAGAAGAACATTTATTAATTCCCGTCATCACATAAAAACATGAAAAAAGCCCTCTCAGTCTCAGTCATTGCAATTCTTCTCGGAGTCATCCTCATCCTAGGAGTCGTTTTTCTCCTGAGTTTTTTTCCCGGAGATCGCTGGATAAAAGACAAAAGAGGAGTCTGGATACAGCAAGGCGCACCATCCACAACACCCCCTGAAGTCCTTCGCCAACAGCAAGCTGTCAGCCTCGCCCTAGAGCTCCACCAAAAAGAAAAAGAATCAGACAAAGTCCTCTCTTCTCAATGCCTGGGCACTGTCAATCGCTATGCAGTAGACCTTGTCCATAACCCCCGCTCGCAAGAAGACAATCTCCTCCAAAACCAGTGCAAAGACTTCTATGAAGGCAGAGTCAGCAAGTTCATCGAGCTTGATGCAAATGGAAATATCATCCGTATCTATGACTAATCAAGCTTTGAGAAACCAAAAATGGAAATATCATCCGTATCTATGACTAATCAAGCTTTGAGAAACCAAAAATGGAAATATCATCCGTATCTATGACTAATCAAGCTTTGAGAAACCAAATCATCCTTCTTATTTTCTGGGTAATTTTCTATGGTGGCGAACTCATACTAAAGCTTTTTAAGTGAAAATCTCCTTTGAAAAAGATGGAAAGAGAGCTACTTGAATCACTAAGTCCTTTAGAAAGAAAAATCATTCCTTTCTTGCACGAACCAATTCCTACCATCATGAAAAAAACATCTCTCGATGAAACCTCTGTTCTCAGAGCCTTAAAATTTCTCGAAAATAAAAAAATTATAAAATTGCACCAAAAACAAGAGAAAATCGTAGAACTGGGCGATAATGGAATCCTCTACATAAAAAATAGTCTTCCTGAAAGAAGACTCCTGAATCTCGTTGCTGAGAAACAACAACTCTCTCTCGAAGAAGCTGAAAAGCAAAGCAAGTTAAGTGCCAATGAGTTCAAAGCAGCACTGGGTGTTCTCAAAAGTAAGGCGCATATAGAACTAAGAGATCATAGGATCACGCTTACAGCAACCCATGAAGAAATAATAAAAAAAACCCTAGAAGAACAATTCCTAGAAAACCTTGAAAAAACACCTCTAAAAATCTCTGCTTTGAAGCCAGAACAGCTTCATGCGCTTCATACCTTGCAAAAAAGGAAAGGTATCATTGCAATAAAAGAAAAAACAGAGTACGCCCTCGAAATTACAGAAGTGGGGAAAAACATCACGCAACTCGATATCAAAACAGATCTTATCGAAGAAATTACTCCTGAAATAATAAAAGCATGGTCGCCAAAAAAACGCTTCAGAAAGTATGATATCCACTCTGTCGTTCCAAGAATCTCGGGAGGAAAAAGACACTTTGTGAATCAGGCAATTGACTACGGAAAACAACTCTGGCTGGAAATGGGATTCAAAGAGATGTCAGGAAAAGTCACAGCAACCTCATTTTGGAATTTCGATGCGCTCTTCTCACCTCAAGATCACCCAGCCAGAGAAATGCAGGACACCTTCTTCCTTCCCTTGCAAGGGAAACTGCCTGAAAAAAGGCTGGTAGAGAAAGTCAAAAAAGCACATGAACTTGGCGTAGGAAAAAGTAAAGGATGGAAATACGTTTGGAGCGAAGAAAAAGCCAAAAAAGTCGTCCTAAGAACTCATACCACATGCCTCTCTTCACAAACCCTCGCAACCCTAAAAGAAAAAGATCTCCCAGCAAAATTCTTCGCCATCGGAAAATGCTTTCGCAACGAAACCATTGACTGGAAGCATGGTTTTGAGTTCAATCAAACAGACGGTATCGTCGTAGACCCTAACGCAAATTTTAGGCATTTGCTCTACTACCTCAAAGAATTCGCGAAAAAAATGGGATATGAAAAGATTCGCATTCAGCCAACCTACTTTCCCTTCACAGAGCCCAGTGTCGAAGGAGCCTTCTGGAATCAAGAAAAACAGCAATGGATAGAAGTACTCGCTGCAGGAATCTTCCGTCCAGAAGTAACCATTCCCTTGCTGGGCATAGATATTCCTGTTCTCGCATGGGGTCCTGGATTCGACCGCCTCATCATGGGAATGTATGAAATCAAAGATCTCCGTGAACTCTATCAAAATGATCTCAACCATCTCAGAAATAAAAAATGATGCTCAAATGATTCATGTAAAATTTTCAAAAAGAAGAGAGTCTAAAATCCATGACTAAAATGACAAATGTAAAATTTCCAAAGGCTGAAATAGAAAAGCACTTCAAGCTCACAGAAGAAGCGCTGGAAAAAATCAACCTTCTAGGAACCCCCATAGAGGGAACGACCGAAGAGGAAATAATTCTTGATATCCTCCCCAATAGGCCAGATCTTCTCTCATTGCAAGGCTGGCTCAGAGCTTTCAAGGCTTTTATCGGAAAAGAAACAAGACGCAGAGAGTACAAAATACTGCGGGGAGATAAAAGCTACAAAGTAAAAATTGATCCCTCAACAAAAAATGTCCGCCCATGTACTGCTTGCGCAATAATCAAGAATCTCACTCTGAATGATGAGAAAATTAAAGAGATTATTGATCTGCAAGAAAAACTCCATATCACCCTAGGAAGAAAGAGAGAAAAAATCGCAATAGGCATCTACCCTCTTGAAAAAATCTCTCTGCCCATAACCTTCACAGCCCTCAAACCATCGGAAATTAGATTCAGGCCACTAGAGGCAGATGAGGAAATGACCGGCAGGGAAATTTTAGAAAAGCATCCTAAAGGAAAAGAATACGCCCACCTTCTCCAAGGAGCAGAAGAATTCCCTATCTTTAAAGATGCCAAAGAAAAAATCCTCTCCATGCCCCCCATCATCAACTCTCACGAAACAGGAAAAATAACCCAAAATACAAGAGAAATATTTATTGAGTGTTCAGGCTTTGATCTCTCTCTGCTCAAAAAAACACTGAACATCCTTGCAACAACACTCGCTGACATGGGTGGTGAAATCCATGCAATAGAGCTTGACTACGGAAAAAAAGAATACACCCCTGATCTTAAACCAGAAAAAATGAAGATTTCTCTGGAAAAAACAAACAAACTGCTAGGGCTCTCATTAAAGGAAAAAGACCTCGAAAAGCTTCTTCCCAAGATGGGGTACAACTACAAAAAGAAAACAATAGAAATCCCAGCATGGAGAACAGACATCCTTCATGAAGTAGACATCATCGAAGATATCGCAATTGCATACGGCTATAATAATTTTACTCCACAAATACACCAAATCGCAACCATAGGAGAAGAACTACCCGAAAGCAGAATAAAAGCGAAAATCGCAGAAATCCTCATAGGTTTGGAGTTTCTTGAACTCTCCTCCTACCATCTCATCAAACAAGAAGAGGCGAAACTCATGAAATCAGAGGCTATAGAAGTTGAAAATGCAAAAACAGAGTATAAAATCCTGCGCCCTAATCTCCTCATACCCTTGTTACGCATACTTGGCGAAAATAAAGATGCAGAATACCCGCAAAAACTTTTTGAACTCGGAGTAGTTTTTAAAAAAGACTCCAAAGAAGAAACAGGTGTCAAAGAGCATGACAGCCTCATCATTGCCATAACTCCAGGAAACTTTACAGCAATAAAGCAAATCCTTGACTACCTCATGAAAACGCTCAACCTTCACTATACACTTCAAGCAGGAACAGCACCAGAGCTTATTGAAGGAAGAACAGCAAAAATCCTCCTCCAAGGAAAAGAAATCGGCTCCATGGGTGAAGTCCACCCTCTTACCTTAAGAAATGGGAACCTCAAGATGCCCCTCGCAGTACTAGAAATCTCCCTGGAAGAGGTCTACAAAATCTTAAATCCAAAAACCAAAGGAAAAAAATAGCGCCCCAAAAGAAAGTAAAGCATCAGGAAAGGGAAGTTGATGCGTCAGGAACCATAGGTCTTTCTTGCTTAAAGATTCTTTAAAGGAGGTAAAGCATCAGGAAAGGGAAGTTGATGCGTAAGAAACCGTAGGTTTTTCTTGCTTAAAGATTCTTTGCTAAAGAATCTTTATCCCATATAACCCTTTTCTTTAGGGATAGTCTTTTGATTCCAGCCGCTCCTCAAGCTTCCCACGACGCCTTTTAAATCTGACTTAATCTCCTGCCATTCCTTAAACACCTTCTTCATAAATGCAGCTTCCTTCTCGTCACTATAATCATTATCCAATGCAATCACATCAATTTCAAACTCGCCCAGCTTCGCGTAAATCTTCTCAAGCGCTTTTCTATCATCCTGCCCCATGCTCTTTATCAACCCAAAGAAAAACAAAGGTGCATTCGTCGGATTCAACAGCAGTTCAACAAATCTCAAATACCCTAGAACCTTATCCATCATCACCTTCCTGATTTCACGCATCAAAAAATCTGTCTCTCGCTCATACACTCTCTCAACTTCAAAATCCCTGTTCAAATCTGCAAATGAAGGGAGCTTATACTTCATCATATACTGCTCATACTTTTTCTTAAGTTCTGCAAGAGTTTTCTCTTTTTCAGCCATAACACTACATCATGAGACGATTTATAAAGATAAGCCTCAGCCGAGAATCGAACTCGGGACCCTTACCTTTTTGTCCCTTATTCTCAAGGGAGATGAATGCGTCAAGAACCTTAGGTTCTTATCGCTTACCAAGGTAATGCTCTAACCAACTGAGCTACTGAGGCACTGCATCACATAAAGACAAACATATAAAAATCTAAGCTCTCAGAAAATCATGATAGAAAGCTCTCACAATCCTCGCAATAAGGAAAAAATTCCAAATGATTAAATAAATGATCAAGACAACTAAAGATACCACCTTCAAGATAAAAAAAATGTCAGCCGGGAAGGAATTCTCTCCCAATCGCAGAGCAAAATAGCGATGCGTATAAGAAAAAGAGAAAGTAATAAAAATAAGCAGGAGAAAAATAAAAAACTCTTCAGTCAGCACCTTATTCTCATGGATTCTCTTCTCTTTAATCTGTGATTGCTTCATGGTGAATAAAATTATTATCCTCGTGGATTCTCTTCTCTTTAATCTGTGATTGCTTCATGGTGAATAAAATTATTTTTCAGGCAGCCAGTCTAAATGAAATACCTGCCCAGTAATAGTCTTTGCATTCTCAAAAACACTGCCCAGCCAATCTAGGTACAGTGCAAAAAACTTCTCTCGATGAACCCCTCCCTTCAAAAAAAGACGTTCATCTCCAAGAATGAAAAAAGCTCCCAAAATAAGAAACATAAACAAAAAAATAAGAATTTTCATAAATCCCTCCCTACAAGAAGGCAAAAGTGGAAAATAAG
>CAYJRI010000069.1:0-5836 GCA_964372435.1 Candidatus Woesearchaeota archaeon
TTCCTGCAGTGTTTTGCTCTTTTATGAAGTCGAATAAAACAGAGAATGCTTTTGGGGTATCAAAATCATCATCCAGTGCTTGGTAGAATTTTTCTTTAAACTCTTGAATTCTTTTTTTATTCTCTTTATCATCATATTTTTCATCAATATTAAAAACAAAATCATTGATCCTCTGGAGAGCGTTTTTTGCACTTTCGAGGAGGTTTTCAGAGAAGTTGATCTGACTTCTGTAGTGGTTGCTGACGAAAAAGAATCTTAGGATTTCTGGAGTATAGGTTTTGAGTGCGTCTCGTATTGTGAGAAAGTTGCCTTTGCTTTTACTCATTTTTTCTTGATTGATATTTAAGAATCCTGTATGAATCCAATATTTTACCAGCGGTTTTTTCCCTGAAATAGCTTCCATTTGTGCGATTTCTGCCTCGTGATGAGGGAAGATGAGATCCATGGCGCCACCATGAAGGTCGTATTGAGGGCCAAAGAATTTTTCTGTAATTGCAGTGTCTTCAATATGCCAACCTGGTCTACCTTTTCCTATTTCTGTATCCCAAAATGGTTCTCCTGGCTTGGAGAATTTCCAGAGGCAGAAGTCTCCTTTATTGCGTTTGTCTGGATTTTCGTCTATCCGAGAGATGGCGTCTTCTGCTTGGAGGGTTGTCCTTCTTGAGAGTTTTCCATATTCTTTGAACTTGGTAAGATCGAAGTAATAGCCATCATTGATTTTATAGGCATAGTTTTTTTCGATAAGGCGCTTTACTTGTGATACGATTTCTGGGATGTAGTCAGTTGCTCTGGCGTACTGAGAAACTGCAGTGTTATGGAGTGCATGCATGTCTGCGGAGAAGTAATTTTCGTAGGTTTTTGCGAGTTCTTGTGGAGATGTCTTTTGTTCCCCTGCTCTTTTTATAATCCTGTCGTCAATGTCTGTGATGTTCATAAGGTAGAAGACATTAAATTCTCTGCGCCTCAAGTAACGGGCAATAAAATCAAATTGGATGTAGGTTTTGGCGTGGCCCAGATGAGAGAAATCATAGACTGTTGGGCCGCAGACAAACATGTTTACCTTCTTGCCTTTTAATGATTGGAAAGGTTCTTTTTTTCTTGAGAGCGTGTTGTGGACCTGGATCATTTTCTAAGGAGGAGAATGAGGTTTTAAAGGTTATTGATTTAATAAAAATAAAAAAAGAAATAAAAATAAGAATTACTTGCTCTTCGCTACTTCATAGAGAGCTCTCAGAGCTGTGATGGCTGCACCAGGAGCAACAAAAAGAATAACTCCTTCAAAGAAGTTTTTCAGCCAGTTGCCAATTGCTGGGAGTGTTCCTGCAAATTCCATCAATGCGCCAGCAGAAATGATGAAAACCAATGCTGCAAGCAGAAACTGATGCACTTCTTCATCTCCAATATTGATGATCCCAACGATAATCCCAAGGATTACGAGGATGACTGCGACACCGCCACTAATGGGGCCAAAGCCTGAAAGAATCAAGGCAATAAGAATGCCCACGATAAATGCAATCACTCCAACTTTCTCTATGGTTCTTTCTCGTGCAATTTTAACCTCCTGTAAGATTTAGATAAAGGAATATATACATTCCTCTATATAAAATTATCGGAAACCTCTTCGAGAGAGTAATACTGATGAGTAGTGATACTTGAGTTTCGTGGTTTCTCCAGATTTATAAACCATCTTCTCCCTTTTAAGGAATGATTGAAAGAACGCTTGTTTTGATGAAACCTGACGCTGTTCAGAGAGCGATCGTGGGAAAAATCCTTGAGAGATTTGAGAATGTTGGATTGAAGATTATAGGAATTAAGATGGTTTGGGCTGATGAGAAACTTTTGAGGAAGCATTATGTTGTGGAAAATTTTATTAAAACAACAGTGCCTAAGACTCGGGAGGCGTATGCGAAAAAAGGGATTGAGTTGAAGGAGAGTGATCGGGAGATTGCTGAAAGAATTCAGAAAATGCTTGTAGACTTTTTAAGAGAGGGGCCCGTGATTGCGCTTGTTTTAGATGGCCCGCATGCTGTTGAAATTACTAGGAAGTTGGTGGGGGGAACAGAGCCTCGCACCGCATTGCCTGGAACTATTCGAGGAGATTTTTTTATTGATTCCTATTTTATTTCAGACAAGAAGGGAAGGCCTTTGCGCAACCTTATTCATGCCTCTGGGAATAAGGAGGAGGCTGATTATGAAGTTGCTTTGTGGTTTACAAAAGAAGAGTTGTTTGATTGGGAAAGCGTGCATGATCGGCATGTGAAGTAGGTTTTTGATTAAGTCTTTGTATATAATTTATATAGCTTTAAAATTTTATGAAAGGTAAATTTAACTCGTTAAAGATCTGTGTTGTTGTTTGATGATGAAGATCAAGAGAGATAAATACTTGAGTGAGCGCGGTGGAACTACGAAAATTATCAAGGTTTCCTGCGGATCATGCGGGAAGCTTATCTTTGTTTATCAGAAAGATGGTCATGGATGGTTGAAACGATGTTATCTTAATAGGATTCTTGAGCCTGAGGAATATGCAAGAATGCAGCGCGATTATCGTTTGAAAGATTTTAGAGATATAAAGAATCTTGTTTGTGCTTGTGGAAAGCTTCTTGGTGTGCCTGTGAGGCATAAGGATGGGAGGCTTGCATTTCAGCTGATTCGTGGAAATTTCAAGAGATCGCTCTATAAGAAACAGGTTATTTGATGTAGGGATTTACATGGCAAACAATAGGATGGGTTAAGAAGTATTTTTGATGATAGGACTCTGCCGGGTAAAATGGTCTAGCTCTTGCGATTTGTGTTACAATTTTCTTCTGTAATTTCTTTTGCATCACTTCCTTTGATTTTTCTGCTGCTTTTTTCTGCTTCTCATCTTGGTAGAAAATTGCTGAGCGGTATTGCTTGCCGATATCTGGACCTTGCTGATTGAGAGTGGTGGGGTCATGGATGCTCCAGAAAATTTCAAGGAGTTTTGCGTAGGTGATTTTTGATGGATTAAAAAGGAGTTCGACGGCTTCTGCATGGTTTGTTGCGTTTGTACAGACCTCTTCATAAGAGGGGTTTTTACATTCTGGCTTGCCTCCTGTGTAGCCAACTTTTGTTTCTGTCACTCCAGCGGTTTCGTAGAAAACCTTCTCAACGCCCCAGAAACAACCTGCTGCAAAAGTTGCTTTTTCGAGCTTTGGTGGTTTATTTTTTTCTTTCATCGCTTTGTGAGGAATGGCGTTTTTATAAAGTTTCCTCGTTTAACTGATAAGTTCAACTATCTTTGAAGTGATCTGATGATTTATAAACTGCACTTTCCTTAGAAGAAAATGGCGAAGAGCTCGATTTTGATTGATCTTGAAGATCCGAGAACTGATAAACTTGCGGAGGCAATCTCAAACAAAACTGCAAAGCTGATTCTTAATCTTTTAGCTGAAAAGGAAATGACTGAAAGCGATATTGCTGAAAAACTTCAGATTCCTTTGAATACTGTTGACTATAATATTAAGAAGCTTGATCATGTTGGGTTGATTGAGAAGGCTAAGACTTTTTCTTGGAGTTCTAAAGGAAAGGCTGTTTATCGTTATAAGCTCTCTAATAAAAAGATTGTGATTTCTCCGAAATCGCTTGTGAGGGGAGTTGTTCCTGCTTTGCTTGTTGGAGGATTTTTTGCTTTTTTGATTAAATGGTGGTATGAAAGACCTGTTCTTCAACAGGAAAGTTTGGAGATGGTGCAGAAATCTGCAGAGGCGGGAGGTAGAGGTGCTGCACTGCCGGCAGCTGCTTTGCAGGATGCGTCAACTTCTCTTATCCAGGCAAATCTATGGGCATGGTTTGCTCTTGGAGCTGTTGTGGGGATTTTAGTGATTGTAGCGTGGAATTCTTGGGAGAAGAGTTGAAGTATCTTTGGACTATCATACTTTAGGTTATTCTCTAGAATGCTAGAATAGTATCATGCCCCTACCGGGATTCGAACCCGGGTCCCTGCCTTTCTTCTTTTCTAGGTATCTTAGTTTTCTTTGACTCCTAGAACTTTCTTTTTCTAAAAGAAAGTTGTAGTCGAAAGGGCAGTATCCTTGGCCTATTGACTATAGGGGAATATCTTGTTGAGATAAAGATGATTTATAAAACTTCTTTAGAACCTAAGACTTTCTGCGTAGTTACCGATAATAGGAAGAGGTTTTCTTTCTCCACTTAAGGCATAGAAAGAGCCCATGAGCCAGATCATTGCGACGAGGATCCATGCTGCGTAGTAGATGATTTCTCCGATGACTGGGAGAAGGAGGATTATGAAGGAGAACACTTTGATGATCACCATGAACACAAATACCATGAGGCTCTGCTTTGCGTAGTACATGACATAGTCATCGTTCTTTTTTGCAATCAGCGCAATAATGAATCCGATGATGCTCAAGAAGACAGCGAGGAATGCGAAGATTCGTGCATCTTCTATGTCTAAACGCTCTGTTTTTTTACGCATACTGGAATATATATGTTGGAGTTTATAAGTGTTTTGGATGTTCTGAGAAGTTATGCCTTTTGAAAAGAGCATTAATTTTATTCTCGAGTTCTTTGTCGACATCAACTTTGCATGTATCAGCAAGGACTAATGCTTCTAATATTACATCCATAATTTCTTCTTTGAGGTTTTGTTCGTCAAAGAGATCTGGGCGTATTTTTTTGTTGGAGAGCTGCCGTGCAATTTCTCCTAGTTCTTCTGTTAAGTGAATATATGATAATTCTGGAGTTAATTCAAATTTTTTTGCTACAGCTCTTTTCTTTGCAAAATCAACGATTCTTTGTTGTATTTCTTTGATGTCCATTCTTTAAGAGAATGAGCCTGCACAGATTTGAACTGTGGACCACTGGCTTTCTTCAGACTGAATTCAGCTCTGTTTCTAGCGAAACAGCGTCATATAAGACCAGCGCTCTAACCGGGCTGAGCTACAGGCTCATGGGAAAGAATGGAGAGGGGAATTTATAAATGTGTTGAAGCCAGTATCTCCGCAGGGAATTTTAGATTGCTACTCTCAAAAAGAATTAACTTTTACTGCAGCTTTAAGCGAACCATCACCGACGATGGAGAGTTTTTGTCAATTACTTCTTTTTAACGAACTCTTCTATTTTGGCAATATTTTTTGCATTTGCGGAGATACTTGAAGCATCGCAATCTTTAAGAGGATTCTTTTTCTTGTGATTCTATGCTGCAAGAAGATTTTAATCTTGAGGAATTAGTAGACAGAGTGAAGATTCCACCTGATAGACTTACCCATTTACAAGTTCGCGCACTTGTTCTTGCAATTGTAGAACGTGCTCGCCGCCAGTACCAACCTCAATATGGGGGTTGGAGATCTTTTGTTTATCGCGAGGTTACTCAAGAAGTGAAAAAATACAATGGACATCTCGAACCTGAAGATCGTTGGAAAGGAAGAAAAGATATTTATGATTAATTTTTTGTATATAAATTATATTGCTTTAAGATTTTATGAAAGATAAATTTTTGTATATAAATTATATTGCTTTAAGATTTTATGAAAGATAAATTTAACTTGTCATGCTTTTATGGGCATGGAAAACGCAAGGTTTTTCGCATTTGTGGAAGAGCTTTTCTTGCATATTTGTCAAGGAGTTCCATTGCTTCTCCTCGTTTGCGATACAGTCGCTGGGGTTCTCTCAAGAAGCCTCTTGCTTGAGGAACAGCATTAAAATAGGCTTCTCTGTCATTCCCAAAAGCACTTTTGAGGGTTTCTTCATAGTTGACTCTTTCTTTGAGAATTGCATGAGTTATGACACTCATGAGCATGGTATAGTCTGCTGGAACTGAGACTGTGAGTGCTTCTTTTTGTAATTTTCCCCAGCT
>CAYJRI010000070.1:0-5695 GCA_964372435.1 Candidatus Woesearchaeota archaeon
AAAATTAGTTGGTGAGAGAAAGAAAAAGAATATTATGGATTTTTTTGGAATTTGGAAAGAAGATGCAGATGAGTGGGAAAAAATTAAAAACAGGATATATGAAGATAGGAAAAAGGCTAAATTAAGAGAAGTAAAATTATAATGTACTGCTTTGATACAAATATAGTTATAGATGTATTTAGAGGTGATGAGAACCTCAGACTGAAATTGAAGAAGATTGTAGAATCTTCTATAGAGATTTTTATTACACCTGTAACTTTATGTGAGTTGTATAAAGGAGCTTATTTACATCATAATCCAATTGAAAAAGTTAAAGAGGTAGATGATTTTATTTCTTCATTTGATACTCTAGATTTTACTTCAGAGGCTGCCAAATATTTTGGCAAAGAATATGCAAGATTAAGCAAAAATGGAAATGTAAAAAAGGAATTTGATTTAATGATTGCTGCTATTGCAAAAGCACATGGGCTTATTTTAATTACTAGGGATAAGGATTTTCAAAATATTGATATTAACTTAGAGGTTTGGTAAAATGAAAGACTGCATCTTTTGCAAAATTGTTAAAGGAGAATTACCTTGTCATAAAATTTGGGAAGACGAAAAACATTTGGCTTTCCTCTCTCCCTTTCCCAATACAGAGGGATTTTCTGTTGTGATAACTAAGAAACATTATCCAAGTTATGCTTTTGATTTACCAGATGATGTTTTGAAAGATTTAATTATCGCTTCAAAGAATGTGGCTAAATTAATTGATGCACATTTGGATGATGTCGGAAGAACAGGCATGATTTTTGAAGGATTTGGAATAGACCATGTTCATGCAAAATTGTTTCCAATGCATGGAACTAAGATGAAAAATTGGAAACCACTTCATTCTAATGTTGATAAATATTTTAAGAATTACGAGGGATATATCTCTTCACATGATTATAAGAGAGCTGATGATAAGAAGTTGACTGAGCTTGCGAAGAAGATTCGTGGCTAGCTGTATTTCATCGTATTAATAGGATGGATTTTGTAGATTAATGCTTCATCAACAGTTTGGATTTGTTTTGGAAATTGATTTCTCAGGTTTTGGACAATCTCATGAAGCTGAAAGTTTGATTTCAAGAGAGATTCGAATTCAAGATCATATTTTCCAATGCTCTTGGTTATTTTGAGTGTTGAAGGTAAGGAGGAAAGAAAGGAAATTATTTCTTTTTCATCTTTTTCAGTTACTTTCGAGAGTGTTAAAAAGGTATGAAAATGATGATACCCAGCAAGTTGATGGTTGAGTCTGATTCTAAAACTCATGAGAACTCCTTCTTTGATGAGCTTTTGTATCCTTTTTCGTACACTCTGCGGCGAGAGCTTCGTTTTCGCCGCAATATCGAGAAGAGGGATTCTCGAATTCTCTTTGATGAGGTTGATGATCTGATAATCAAAATCATGAGGTTGAAAGCCTCGGTATTCTGGAAGAGGATTGTTTCTTACTTTTGGCAGATAGCATGGTTGAAAATTATATACTCCATGAGTGATGCTAAGATCTTTTGCAAGGAGATAATGATGGAATTTATAGATAATCTGAGAGTAGATTTCATTGAAATCTTTGATATCTCTTACAAGAGAGGCAATATAGAAATCATAACGTCCATGGAGAGTAGCTATCAAATTAATGTTTTTCCTTTTCGAAAGAAAATGCAGGAGTTCTTTCTCTACAGATTCATTGAATTTACTGAATTTTAAGAAAACTCTTGCATACCGATAACCAAGGGCGTATTTATTGATGATCGTGCAAAAGAGGTCAATAATTCCAGTATCGGTGAGCTTTTTTACTCTAAAAGAAACAACACTTTTAGGGAGTTTTACTGCTTTTCCGATCTGGGAAAAGGATTGTCTCGAGTTTCTATTGAGTTCTGATAGGATTTTTTGATCTTTCAGATCGAGTTGTATGGGCTGATTCATATTGTTCATAAGATTATTTTCTTTATAAATCTTTATCTTTTGGACAATATTCTTGGAGAAGATTTGATATACTTGAAAATCTTCTAGGATGTATGGACCAAGAAGATACCTTAGAAATCCTTTTGGTAGGGACAGCACCTGCCTTTGGTATACCGAATCTTTATTGTGATTGCAGGGCTTGTGTGAGTAGAGACCCTAAAGATACAAGAGTTGAAGCAGGGGTTTTGATCAAGAGGGGAGATACTCGAATGATGGTTGATGCTGGAAGAGGAATTTACAGAGCTTTGATAGAGCAAGAATATCTTCCTGGAGTAGATCATATTCCTATTGATGGTATTGCTGTCACTCATTCTCATTTTGATCATTGGGGAGGGATAGATGAACTTGCTAATATGTATCGGAGATATCAGAGGGAAAGAGGCATTAAACCTGAAGAAAATAAACCCTTAAAAATTTACACGAAAGAGGAAACATGGAAGGATAGCATTGAGAAGCTTTGGGGTTTTCTTACTCAGTCTTCTCGAGGAGGGACACGACCTCCCATGCTTGATTATAAAAGATGTGAGCCAGGAAAAGAAGAGGTGCATGATAATATCCATTTCACACCTTATGCAGTAAAGCATGGTCCAAAAGGGCAGTTAGTGGGATGTTTGTCATATCTCATTACTCTAGGTCAAGAGAAAAAGAAAAAGGTTTTGATTACAGGAGATCTTGCTCCTCATAAATACTGGACAGATTGGGAGAAGGATCTACCTTTTACCCAAGAGGACAAGTTAGATCTTGTGATTATTGAGGCAAATTCTTGGCAGCCTTTACCGAGGACAGGGCATTTAAGTTTACTTGAGGCCTTGGATATGATTGAGTATTGGCAGCCTCAGAGAGCGATTTTGACCCATATTTCTCATGAATATAAGATGACTCATGCTGAAATTGAAGTGGCATTGAAGGGAGAGTTTCAGAGAAGACCAGGACTTTCTTCTGTCAGGATAGAGCTTGCTTATGATGGGATGAGAATTTCCTGCTAAAGCAAGACTTAAAAACATACTTTTTCTCAGGAGGATATGGCGAAGGCTGTGAAGAAGCTTGAGGAGAAAAAATCTAAAATTGATCTTGGGAAATTATCTTCCGAGAGAATCTTGATTGATGAGGTTTTCAAGAAAAAGAATAATGAAGAAGTTCTTGTGGCTGGATGGGCGCATGAACAGCGCGATCTTGGCAAGATAAGGTTTCTTTTACTTAGGGATATTTCAGGAATTATCCAAATTACAGGATTTAAAGGAGGGGTAGGTGAAGAAGTTTTTCAACTTCTTGGGAAAGTATCTCGAGAAAGTGTTTTAGCTGTTAAGGGTAAAGTTCAGGAGAGTAAACAGGCTCCAGGAGGTAAAGAAATTATTCCTACTCTTATTGAGATTTTAGCAGTTGCAGAACATCCTCTTCCGATTGATGTTTCTGATTTTTCCAAGACTGAATTACCGAAAAGGCTTGATTATCGGTTTTTGGATACTAGAAGAAAGAAGATATCTGCTATTTTTAAAATAAGATCAAAAATATTCAAAAGTTTAGTAAATTTCTTTGATAGTAAAGGTTTTACTAATATTAATACTCCAAAATTAACAACTATTGGACTAGAATCTGGAGCAGAGGTTTTTAAGGTCGATTATTTTGGTAAGCCTGTTTCACTAGCACAAAGTCCACAGTTTTACAAGCAGATGTTTGTTGTTGGAGGATTTGAGAGAGTTTATGAAATAGGTGCTGTATATCGAGCTGAAAAGTCTCATACAACAAGGCATTTGACAGAATTTACAGGAGTTGATTTTGAAATGGGATTTATTAAAGATTATAATGATGTTATGGATGTTATTGAAGATATGATAAAAACTTTTGTTCAGGACATTTCTTATGAATGTAAAAAGGAGTTGGATTTTTTAGGGATTAAAATTAAGGTTCCTGGCAAAATTCCAAGAATAACGATGAGAGACGCAAAGAAACTTCTAAAAGAGAAGGGAAAGCATCTTGACGAGGATGATGATTTGGATGCAGAAGCTGAAAAGATTTTAGGAGATATTATTGAAAAGAAGTATGGAGAAGAATTCGTTTTTGTTACATTATACCCATGGAAAAAACGTGCATTTTATCATATGAGACCTGAAAATGATAAGACAGTTACAGCTTCATTTGATCTTTTATATAACGGGGTTGAAATCGCAACAGGAGCTCAGAGAGAGCATCGCCTTGACATTCTTGAAAAGCAGGCAAAAGAAAAAGGACTTAAAGTTGATCCTATATACGCAGATATATTCAAGTTTGGAGCCCCACCTCATGGCGGAGTTGGATTTGGTTTAGATAGGATAACACAAAGGATGCTAAATCTTGATAATATAAGAGAAGCTATACTTCTTACAAGAGATACAGAAAGAGTTGCGCCGTAAGATTTCACTTGTCACTTTTCACACTTTTCAGACACTAACATAAAGTATTTATTAATGAAAACCCATATTTATTGATGGTAAAGAGAAAGCTTTCCGACCAAGATAGACTATCTCTTCCATTGTTATACACTAGGGGATTATCAACTTGGGAAATTGCAAAAAGATTTGATACTTATCACTCAAGTATCCTTTACCATCTTAAAAAATTAGGAATAAAGAGGAGAGATAAGAGTTCGGCTGCTAAGGAAGGAGTTAAAGCTGGGAGAATAAAGATAAGAAAACATTCTCTTCCTGATAATCTTGTTTTAAATGAAGATTTATCTTATATTTTAGGGGTTTTATGTGGCGATGGTTACATGGATTACAACACTAAAAGAATGGCCTATCATATTGGTCTTTCTGCTATTGATTATGAATTTGTAGAGAGATTTAAGAGAGCTTTATTGAATTTTTTCAAAATTGAACCAACTGATGGGTTCAAAAAAGGGCGCAGAATAAATTGGAACGATCAGTATATCACAAGATTGTGTTCGAAGGAGGCTTGTGAGTATATTATTACAATAGGGGAATTTAGAAAATATAATTGGCATGTTCCGAACATAATTAGGCAAGCTCATGATTCTATAAAGTATGCTTTCATTAGAGGGTTTTTTGATTCTGAAGGAGGTGTCGATAGAGGATCTGGAAGAGTCGAGGCAACTTCTATGAATCTCATAGGATTAAAGCAAATCGGAGATTTATTAAGCGAATTAAACATCGAATTTACTATTCTCAAAAAACGAGACTTAAGACCAAACACTCACCAGAAATATGTACTTAGAATAAATAATAGGAATTCAATTAAATCATTTATGAGATTAATAGGTTTTACTATTCAACGAAAGCAAAGAATTTTAGAAGTGACCATGTTCCCGAGGGATAGAGAGAGGCTGGTGCCTTAAGGTTTATATATTTGCTTTTCTTTCTTTTTCTATGGAAGTTGAGGAAGAGGATTGCAGTGATCAGTATGACCTTGTTGACATGAAACATTATTTAAGAGCTGAGCTCAAATATCTTCAGGATTGGCAATGGTTTGAAGGGATCAATCAACATCGATCTATCAGTGAGAATGAATTGGCTTCTGCAATTGATAGGAGACTTGGTGGTGAATTTCGAAGATGGTATATTGCTCAATTTAAACATGACCCATCAAAGGTAAGAGAAAAGGGGAAGATGCTTTCAGGGGTTGTGCAAGAGTAAACTATTTAACTCACTCTTTTTTTCTTCTCCTTATGAAAAGAAAAGAGGGTATTAACAAAGAATTGGCTTTTTCGCTTACTTAA
>CAYJRI010000071.1:0-5685 GCA_964372435.1 Candidatus Woesearchaeota archaeon
GTAAATTTCAGAATAAACAGGTTAATGAAAAGTGTTTTAATCATAAATTTTGTTACGTTAATTAGACCCACAGCATTTGGTTTTATACAATATATATTTTATATTAGACTACAATATTTAACAAAGGAGAATGAAGATTTTATTGAAAATTTTATAAAAACACTTTCATTGTCATGGTTTGCAAAATCCGTTGGGAAATGGGATTATATTGTTGGTGTTTTCGCAAAGGATATTAATGAACTAAACAAAACAAAATATGAAGTTTATTCTAAAATAAGCCACTATATTGCTGATTTTAATATAAATTCTACGGTTCAAGTTTATCAATACAGAAGAAACTATCTTACCAATAAAAAAGGAGGGGCAAATGTTTCTTTATGGTTAGGAGATTTTAAGCAATATAAGTTAGATAAGAAGGATATCCAAATTCTTAAAAAATTGAATTCTGATGCTAGGATACCAATTATAAAAATAGCTAATGATCTTGACATAACAGCAAAAACTGTTATGAGCAGAATAAAAAGATTAAAAAAAGATAATATAATCTATGATTATAGAATAGGACTTAATTTGGATAAACTAGGTTTCAAGTTCTTTAAGTGCATAATTTTTACAAAAAATCTTGCTGTAGAACAAATACAAAAATTGAAAAGTTACTGTAGTATGCATCAGAATATTGTGCATTTAGTTGAATGTGTTGGTGATTGGGATTTCGAAATTGAATATGAAATTGATTCAGAAGAGAAATTTTCAGAATGTATCAAAGAATTAAGATACGATTTCAAAGATATAATAAAAGATATTATAATATTAAGAATAGAGAAAGAAAGTTCTTATCTATCATTACCTTCAATATAATATCCAAGCGAAGCGAGCCTATCTGTGCCGAAGGCACTCCCCCGCGACCCATTTTTATTTCATCTAACAACATTTTCCACAACTCCCTCAGAACCTGGTACTGCAGCTCCTACTCAGATCGTGTCTTCAATCACAATTGGAGGATATGGTCTTGGAACCTCTGTCTTAAAAGGAAGTTCGATTTCTTTGATCTCATTTACAGTATCAAGATCATTCACCTTAATCTTTTTCTGAGAGATGGTATACAAAAAGTCATCCATGAACAAGCTCCTTCTCACTGCTGTCGCAGAACCACCATAATAATACTCAGATCCTTCATCTTCTTGACCATGGCTCACTTTTCCACGCAAAGTGAATCCGTTTTCAGGATTGACTGTAAAGACATAGGCTCCTTGCCAGGTCCTCCATCTATAGTATCCTCGTTTGTCATCATACACTCTCTCTGCTACTTCTCGTACAGGAATCACCAGCACATTCTTTTTCCTGTCAAATAAGAATGCCTTGTGTTCGTGCAATGCCTCTGAATCTGTTCCCGAAGTTCCAATTTCATATTTTCCAACTTGTTTTGGCTCTGCGACATTCGAAACATCAAACAACGCCAACTTCAATCCCCCAACAGACACACCACCCCATTCATTACTCTCGGTCTCTTTTCCTATTCCAATAATATGGTTTTCATCATAAGGATGCAAGTAGTCAGAAAATCCAGGAATTTTCAGTTCACCAAGTATTTTCGGCGAGCTAAGATTCAAATCAATCACAAAAAAAGGATCAATTCTCTTAAACGTCACCATGTAAAGCCTATTTCCAATAAACCGCGTTGAATAAATCCTCTCATCAGGAGCAATATCCTCTACTTTTCCAATAACATCTAAGTCATCATCAAGGATATACACATTATTATACATCGTTGAATCCCTTCGATAAATATAGGTCGTAGTCGCAACCCTCAAATTCCCGCCATACTCATCTAAAGAAAACTGATTCAACAGGGAGCCTTGCACTTCGCCTCTTTTCTTATACTCAATCTCTCCATCCTTAATAGCAATTTTATGGATAACTGTCTTTCTTCTTTCAGCTTCAAGCTTGGTTTCATACTCCTCAAGAGCATCTTGAATCTTTTTCTGCAAATCTTCTTTCTCATCTTCATTCATGCTGTTATACATATTCTCTAAAACAACACGGATCCTATCCCATTTTTCTCCTGGAGAGAGTTCGCTTCTTCTGATCGAGTTGATCTCGTCCTGAACAATTGCTGGAAGAAGAGGTACGATCACCTGGTAAAAACGCAGTTCTCTTTCCTTTTCCCAAGTAACATACGGTAGATTCTTTTGGTATGCGAGATAAATGTTCTCTTTAGAAACATAGAGTGTATTTGCATACCCGAGCATGAAGGTTTTTGCATTCACCTCGCCACTTCCATCAACCTTGAAAGATGCGATTACATTGAAAACATAGTTCATATCAGGATTATCAAAATAATATACTTCTGGCGATGCAATAATTTTTCCAGATTCCTTCACGACAGGTAGCACAGGTACATCATACGAGACGCCGTCTTGAGCAATCACATAAACAAAATTATCAATCATTCTTGACTCATAGTAATTTCCACTGATAGAATAGTTCCTTACTATTTTTGGATTTTCTTTGTCAGAAGTATCATAGACAAGCACTCTTGTTACGGTCTTGTACTGTTGTCTGGGAAGATAATCAAATTCAGGAATCTCGTAACCTGCCTCATAGGTATCAAGGAAGAGTATGAGATTATCTCTGCTCAACAATAAATCGCGCGGATTTCCATCAAGAAGTGTTTCAGAGAGAATTTTTGCCTGTTCTCCTGGATAGGCGTCAACAATCACCAGTTTATTTCCTGAAATGAGATAGATGTACTTCCCATCATTTTTCACGAAATCAGCTTCGTCAACTCCCTGGACTTGGATGTTTGTCTGTGAAAAATCCTGGGCAACATCAGCTTTCTGAGCAGATTCAGCAGCTGCTCCTGCAGCTATGCTAGGTACCCCAACACGAGCAACAAATGAATCAATAACCCCTCGCCCAACCTGCTGCACCTGCGCGCTTCTCAAAAAATCAGCAAGCTCTCTTGCAGAAGAAAATTTCTTTACCTCTTGTGTTGCTTCTTCCAATTCTTTGAGTTCCTTGTTCAGATCCCGAATTTCTTTTTTCTCTGAAAAATAAAAGAGGGCAAATGCAGCTCCTATTGCAATAAGAATAACAACCAAGCTCACTATTGCATTATTCATGACCACTTATATTCTAAAGTATATATAAACATTGTGAAAACTCTAAAGATAATTGAAGTCTTGACAAAAAGAACTGAGTAGATGAAAGAAGCTTTTTATACCTCTCTCTCCTCTAGAAAGAATGTTGATCCTAGGTATTGATGATGCAGGAAGAGGGCCAGTTATAGGCCCGATGGTTTTGGCAGGTTGCCTCATGCACGAGGAGCTTGGAAAGAAATGGAAGAAAGCTGGTGTTAAAGATTCGAAGCAAGTACAAAAACAAAAGAGAGAGGAGCTTGCAAGAAAAATTAAGGAAGAAGCAGTTGCCTACCACATTTCTATTACGCCTCCAGCTGAAATTGACTCCAGACTAAAGACGGGAATGAACCTCAACCGCCTTGAAGCATTGAAAGCAGCAGAAATTATTAACAATATTAATCTCCTTCATAGACACGAGCCTATCAGAGTAATTGTTGACTGCCCCTCTCCTAATACAGTTGCTTGGCAGAAAACCCTTCAAAGCTATATAGAGAACAAAGATAATCTTGAAATCTTCTGCGAACACAAAGCAGATGTAAATCATGTTGCATGCTCAGCAGGATCTCTCCTTGCAAAAACAACAAGAGATGCTGAAATAGAGAATCTGAAAGAACTCCTTGGAGTAGACTTTGGTTCAGGCTATCCGTCTGACCCTGTAACAATGAAATTCCTTACAGAACACTGGCAGGAATACAGAAAAGATAGTATCTTCCGGGAAACCTGGCAGACCTTCAAGACAGAGCAAGAGAAGAAGATACAGAAGAAGATTATGGATTTCTAACACAAGTAAAGATATCGGTACCAGTATCATAAAAATAGATAATTCCTTGAGCTTCCAATCTTCGAAAAGTTTCAATACGAGCTAAATCTTCTTCTATACGATCATCTAATTTCTTAATAACCGGTTTCGCCCCTTTTCTTCCAAGAAGATCTTGCACCATTTCCCCCCAATTCCCTTCATACAGCACAGAACGCAATGCTAACAATTGTTTCTCTTCCACTCCAAGATAAGCAACACTGCCTTGTATCAAAATATCATATCGCGAATCCATCCCTCAAATGAAAAAACACACTTTATAAAACTTCCTTCAAAAGGGTAACAAGGTTTAAAAAAGCCAAAATCTATTCTACAGGAGAAAAGAGTTCAGATGAAAAAGCAAAAAACAATGAAAAAAAGAGCGCTCTCAAACTACTCTACCCTAAAGCTTCTCAATGAGAAAGAAATAGCCATGGACTTCGCAACAAAAATCTATCAAAAATTTAACAAGATCATTAAATCCATCATTCTCTTTGGTTCCTCTTCCAAAGGCACTTCAACAGTAGGTTCTGACATTGACATCATCATTGTTATTGACGATGCTAGTATTCAATGGGACCAAGAACTCATTGCATGGTACAGAGAAGAGCTTGGAAAAATTGTCCAAGCCAATCCCTACAAGAAAGAACTCCATATCAACACCGTAAAGATTTCAACGTGGTGGCAAGACCTCATGCGCGGAGACCCTGTTGTGATTAATGTCATTCGTTATGGAGAAGCCCTCATTGATTTTGGAGGCTTCTTTAATCCTTTCAAGGCTCTTCTCATTCAAGGCAAGATCCACTCGACTCCAGAAGCTATCTACAACCTGCTTGAACGCGCTCCCATCCACTTAGCAAGAAGTAAAGCAGCTATGTTAGGAGCTGTTGAAGGCCTCTACTGGGCCACGGTAGATTCAGCCCATGCAGCCATTATCGCGGCTAAACATCTTCCCCCAAGCCCAGAGCACATTCCTATCCTCTTGAAAGAACTCTTCATAGACACAGGCCTGCTGAAGACAAAATATGCAGTGCTTTATCGAGATATCTATCTCCTCCATAGAAGAATCCTTCACGGAGAGGCAAAAGTTGTGAAAGGCATTGAAATTGATGGCCTCCAGGACAAGGTGGATGAATTCATAAGAAGGATGGCAGAACTCATCAAGAAGATTACTTAATCGGCCTTATGCTCATAATCAGAAATATCTAAGCTGAAATAGTCTTTGGCTAATGATATGACCTGTTCTAATTTGGTTTGTGAACCAACAGGAAGTCTAAAATTTCCAACCTGTATACTATGTTTTCCTTTTTCATCCTCAAAGGTTGTATATGCAGGTTTTCCATTGATTTCTCGCCCTATTTCTTCCAAAGGATTCCATTCACCATTTCTATAAGGATGAATCCCAACCAACCTCCAAGTATCCTCGCCAAATTTTTTTTCAAAAACAAAATTATCTGGAGACATCCCATTCATTGCATACCCATCAAATACTCTATGAGATAATATTTCCTTTTTAGGTGTTCTCTCATAAAGGAGGGTTTCTCTTATACGAGTGTTCGGTATTTCTCTGTACTCTGAAGTAACAGGAATTTCATCCCAGTACTGAAACAGAGTATCAAGATTTCTTCCAAAAAAATGTAATACTTCTTGAACAGAAACATCTCTCCCTTCTACAGCCTTGAGAACATCTCTTGTTGGTTGATACAGGAAGCTACCTAAACCTACCAAACCAGCACCCAACAATCCTAA
>CAYJRI010000072.1:0-2470 GCA_964372435.1 Candidatus Woesearchaeota archaeon
TCTCGCCACGACAGCTCTTTTTTCGCCTTCGTGAGTTTACGCAGGCTGAGTTGCAAATATTTTTTGACCCCTCTTCTCTCGATAAAGTTGATGAGAAAGTATGGAATGAGATAAAATCATATAAATTATTGGTTAAAAGAGAAGGAGATGAGAAAATAGCTGATATTTCTTTAGAGGAGATGAATAAGAAAATGAAGATTGGAAAGTTTTATTTGTATTATTTGGCGAGAGTGCAACAATTCTATTTAGAGAAGATTGGAATTCCAAAAGAGAAATTCAGATTAAGGGAATTGGGAGAAGGGAAGAGAGCTTTTTACAATAAGATTCATTTTGATATCGAGATTCATTTAGAAACTCTTGGGGGATTTAAGGAGGTTGCTGGCGTCCACTATCGAGGAGATCATGATCTTTCAGGGCATCAAAAAACTTCTGGAGAGAAAATGGAAGTAACTGTTGACGGGAAGAAAGTTTTGCCCCATGTTTTAGAGTTGAGCTTTGGAGTTGACAGAAATATCTGGGCTTTGTTAGATGTATTTTATGATAAAGATACTGTGAAAAGCGTCAAAGGAGATGAGGAGGAGAGAGATATTTTTCGATTTCCCCCCTCTTTGAGCCCGTTTCACGTTGCTCTCTTTCCTTTAGTGAATAAAGATGGCATGGATACTTTTGCTGAGAAGATTGCTCAGGATTTAAGAAAGAGTTTTATTGTTTTTTATGATGATTCTGGAAGCATAGGAAGAAGGTACCGGAGAATGGATGAAATTGGTGTGAAATACTGTATTACTGTTGATGGAGAATCTCTGAAAGAAAAAGATGTTACTATCAGGGATAGAGATAGTTTGAAGCAAGTAAGGGTGAAGATTGATAATCTTTCAAGTTTTTTAGATAGATTAATAAAAGGGAAGGAGATGATCTAAATGGGAATAGCTATGTTGGCGGGAGCAGGAGCAGCTTTTGTATTTCTTATAATCTTCGGCATGCTTATCTTCGTAGCCCTTTCTATTTTCCTCTTTGTCTTCTGGATTCTGATGATTGTAGACTGTGCGCAAAGGAAGTTCAAGCAGGAGAATGATAAAATTGTTTGGATTCTTATTCTGATTTTCTTAAGTTTCTTAGGAGCGATTCTCTATTACTTTATTGTGAAGAGGAGATAAACATATCTTAACTTATGAAAAGATAATTTTTCTTAATCTTGGGTACACTTGTCCTAGGAATTCTTTTACTTTTTTAGCATATTCTTCACTGACAACTTTTCCATAATCTTTTGTTCTATGTCTTATTTCTCTCAATTTATCAAAAAAGATAATCGCATCTTTGGAAAAACCAAGGGAGGTTAAATAGGAAGCAACTGCTTCATGAGAATAACTCTTGTATCCTTCTATCCTCAGTTTTGCTTCTAACAGTTCTCTTATAACATCGTAACACTCTTCTATAACTTGCACTGCAGTTTCCTGATTTAAAGGGAGATATTTTTCCATTACATGCTTTCTCTTTTCTGCACCCTCAATCTCTAGCTCTTGCTTCATCTCTCTTCTTTTTCTTTACAATACCTTGTTTTACAAATTCTTCAAAAGTTCTCATAGTTTTATTGCTCCTTCTAACACAATACCGTTTACAATGTTGTCCTTCAGATTTTTGTGAATACTCTTTGTATTTTCAAAAAAATGCAATTGAATTTTTCTATGGAGGCGCTTTTCCCACTTCATGAAATCATTGCTCGCTCTATGCTTCTCTGGATACCCCATAATAGCAATATCGATATCAGAAGATTCAGCGTCTTCTCCGTATGAATAGCTGCCAAAAACAATTATCGCTGATCCTGGGAATTTATCTGATAAATAAGAGACGAGCCCGCTCTCATAAAGTGATTTGATATTTGCTATCCTCTTTAATGTGAATATCAGTTTATTGTCTCTGTTGAGACCAATTGAAAGAGTAAAATCTTCCTTGAGGTTAATAAGGCCTCTTTTTTCTAAATTTCTCATTGATTTTATTACTCCCGATGCAGATTTTTTGAGAGCTCTGGCTAATACTCTTCCCCTGAAAGATGCCGTCGGATGCAGAAAAAGAAAGTTCATAATTTCCTCTTCTGTCTTTGTAAACTTTTGTGTACTCTTGTTCATTTTAATGAACAAATGTTTACCTTTGTTTATGAATCTTTCTATAACCGTGCATACATTCCTGTTGCTTATTCCTCATGCTTTTTTCTTTTCATTGAAGGTTTTGAAAAAGAAATATTTATAATCATGTTTTTCTTATTAAAGTTATGAAAGAGAGGATCTTTTATTTAAAGTTATGTAGGTAGATTTAAAAGAGTTCTTGATCTTTTTTTAGGGGGCCTATGGTCTAACGGCATGACGCGCCGCTGGCAGTGGTGAGGTTCGGGTTCAATTCCCGATAGGTCCATAGCCATAAGAACCTACTGTTCTTGAGGCATTCATCTTGTTTATCGCTTCCTTTTCAATTTCGC
>CAYJRI010000072.1:2570-5600 GCA_964372435.1 Candidatus Woesearchaeota archaeon
GAACCTACTGTTCTTGAGGCATTCATCTTGTTTATCGCTTCCTTTTCAATTTCGCTCTCACCTGACTTTATTCTTTCTCCTTCTCAGGTGGTGAAGAAAAAGTGTGTGACCATTACCTTTAAATAACCTATTTTCCTGGGGAGAGATAGAGAGGTCACATGCAAAAGATATTTTTAGTGATGCTAGGGATGGTAGTGTTTACTCTTTTCTTGTCAAGTGGCGTTTTTGCAGAGTATCATAAGATCAATGAGAGTAAAAGAAATGACTTTAACGCGATCTTGCAGCACATTAACTGTAGAACACAGCTCACAAAGACCCAGTTAGATTTGTTCTCTGTTGCCAATAGCAGTATCACTGCTTTTAAGGCTCCTTTAGATGTAGATTATGCAAAATTGCAAGAGCTTGCAACTGCCTTAAACAAGAAAGAATTCACGAGTTATATGACAACAACCTTTAAAGATAATTTAAAGAATGCGGTGAAGGCTGTTCAGAGTGAGAAAGTGAATTTAAAAAAGGCTAATTTGACGCAAGAGCAGAAAACACAGCTCAGAGAAGATCATAAAACTGCGATTGCAGCATTTGCGAACTGCACCAATGATGCAGATAAGAACTGGAGTGAAGCCCGAGCTGGCTACTTGAATGCATGGATCACTCGATGGAACAATATCATCAGTAAGATGAAAGAGGATGGTTATGACACTAATGAGATGGAAGCTGTAGTTGCAGATGCACAAACCAAACTCCTTCCTGCATTGGAAGCAATAAAGGATGCTACCAAAGCAACGAGGAAGAGTGCAATGGAAAATGCTCGAAATCTCCACCTTCATCTCTGGGCAAGATTCGAGATTGCGCGGATTGCAAGTTATCTTAAATCCATAGAAGAAGAGGCAAGTGCAGCAGGATATGGTGGTGATGTTGTTGCTATGAGAGCAAAGCTCGATGAAGCAAGCAAACTTGCTGTTTCTGGAAAGAGATACAAGGAAGGAGAATATGAGACAACGTGGAAAGCAATCAAGGATGCTACGCAGATGCTCAAGGAATTAAATAGGAAACTCAAGGGATAACATGGAAGAACATCAACAAATGCAAGGTGGTGGAAATCAGTCATCGAATCAGGCTAGTGGAGACAAGAGAGGGAGTAATTTCTGGCTTTGGGTCGTGATTGTTGTCATTGTCCTTGTGGCCCTCTTTTGGGTTTTCAAGAAGCCAAGCAGCGGGGATGTGATGGAAAAACCAACGCCTACACCTGTTCAGCCAACACCGACTCCTGAAACTGATGGCATCTCAGCTCTTGATGTGGGAGACAATCCTGATCTAGGTGTTGAGGATTTCAATACCCTGCCGACGTCACAGGAGCCTGTCAATTAATTTTTTGTATATTTTTTATATTGCTCTGAAAATTGATAATGAGGTAATGAAATTAACTCGTTTCTTTTTTAGTTTTTGTACTTTTTACATTTCGATTAATTTTATATACACTCCTTTTTTCGTAAAGAGGGGGCAACATGAGGATTCTCTATGGTGTGTGCGGCGAGGGATTTGGGCATAGTTCTCGCGCTAAGGAGATTATTCATTATTTGCAAGGGAGAGGGCATTCTGTTAAGGTTGTTACCTATGGGCAAGCTTATCCGATATTAAAAGAAGAGGAGTTTGATGTCTTTAAAGTTGAAGGACTGCATATTGCCTTTAGAGGGGAGAGTGTGCAGATTCTTGAGACTGTAAAACAGAATCTTTTGAAAATGGTGCAGAATCTTAGATATGTTAGACCTTTGCGCAAGATGATGGAGGAATTCCAGCCTGATTTTTGTATTTCAGATATGGAAGTTCTTGTTCCAATTTTATCTTTTTGGTATCATCTGCCTTTGATAAGCATTGATAATCAGCATAGGCTTACAAATTTGAAATTAGATGTGCCTTCTCGCTATTGGAAAGAGTATGTGCTTGCGAAGTTAGTTGTTCATGGAATTGTTGGGAAAGCTGATTGGTATATTGTGACAAGTTTCGCTCAAACGCAGATTATAAAAAAACATACTCTTCTCGTGCCGCCGATTTTGCGAAAAGAAATTCTTGACTTAAAGAAAGAGGTAAAGCAGAGTGATAAGATTCTTGTGTATCTGACCAAACCGCGTGAAGAGGTGCTTGAGGTATTGAGGAAGTGTGATGAAGCATTTGTCGTATATGGGTTTGGAAAGAGGAAAAGGGAAAGGGGCATCATCTATAAGGAGGCGGGTGAGGGTTTTTTGCAGGATTTGAAGAAATGCAAAGCAATTGTTGCTACAGCAGGGTTTACCTTAATGTCAGAAGCACTTTTTTTGCAGAAGCCGTATTTTGCGCTGCCCTTGAAAGGGCAATTTGAGCAGGTATTGAATGCTCTTTTCTTAAAGCAGGCTGGATATGGGGTGTATGTTGATGATCTTAAAGAGTTGGAAGGGCAATTGAGGAACTTTCTCGCTTCTCTTCCTCGTTATAGAAAAAAACTACAGCAGTACCATCCGAATCATCATAAGATATTTAAAGCATTGGATTATGTAGTCCAATGGGTAAAGAAAAACCAGAAGCAAAGAAAGAAGAGCGGTATGTGAATGAGCAAGATTGTGTTTTCTGCAAAATCGCTCGGAAAGAGATCAAGAGCGAGGTTGTGTATGAGAATTCTGATTATCTTGCATTTCTCGATATCCATCCCTCGAACCCGGGGCATACGCTTGTGATTCCCAAGAAGCATTATGTGAATGCCCTTGATACGCCTGAAGAGGTTTTTTCTGGAATGATGAGTGTTGCAAAACTTGTTGCTGTGCATCAGATCAAGCATTTGAAGGCAGAAGGATTTAATTTGTGGGTGAATAATTTTCCTGCGGCAGGACAGGTGATTTTTCATGTCCATATGCATATTGTTCCAAGATTTCGGGGAGATGGGTTGAGAATAACGAGGGTTAAGGAAGAGCATACTCTTGAAGAAGGGAAGAAAGGAAAGCAGGAAAAATGAATTACCCCGCCCTAAAGGGCGAGGTATCTAATAACTAAAAAACAAAA
>CAYJRI010000073.1:0-5590 GCA_964372435.1 Candidatus Woesearchaeota archaeon
AAGGAGAGATACTTTGTGTTGGGATCGATGTTTCTCGTTGAGCTGGAGGATTATAGAGGAAATCTGCTGTGAGGACTTTTTTTATTAAGGTATGACCGATTGCATAGGTATCACCGCGACTCACAATTAATGTCAATCTTCCTTTTAATCTCTTCTGCTGATCTTCTTCTTTTATTTCAATGGGGAAGTATTGTTCCCAGGAGGTTTTTTGGTAGTCTCTTGAATGGGGAAGGTAGGTTTGTTTCTCTTCGTCAAAGACTTCTAGTTCAACTATTTTTTCAACATCCATTTCTTTAGCTTGGGGAATATCGGTGTTTGCATAAACTCCTATTTTTTCTCCAGGGTAGAAGATTTTTTTGCCAAGATTTGAAACTTCAAAAGATTCTACTTTTTTATTATTATTGAAATCTGACCATTCTCCAGCAGTCGATATACTTAATTGATTGATGAATGGGATTAGTTTTACTGAAATACAGCCTGCAACATACGGAAGGGCTCCTGCTAATCCAAGTACCAGTATTTTTGAGGCACTTTCTCGCAATTTTGAAACAAGATTCATTTTCATCTTAAGGTGAGATACTTTGTGTTGGGATTGATGTTTGTCTTTGGGCTGGAGGATTATAGAGGAAATCTGCTGTGAGGACTTTTTTCGCGGAAGAGAAATGTGGTGTGACAATAAGGGTTAGTCTTCCCTTCATATGTTTCTGCTTGTCTTCTTCCTTGATTTCGATAGGGAAGTATTGTCTCCATTCTCTCCAATTCGGTTTTTCATACACTCTTACATGGGGAAGATAGGCTTGTTTCTCCTCGTCAAAGGCTGCAAGTTCAACTATTTTCTCCGCATCTACTTCATAAGCGTCGAAATCAAGGTTTAAGAAAACTCCTATTTTTTCTCCAGGATAAAAGACTCTTTTGCCAAGATTTGAAACTTCAAAAGATTCTGCTCTTCTATTGTTATTCAAATCTGACCATTCTCCAGCAGTCGAGATACTGCCTTGCTGCATAAATGAAGCAACATCAGGAGAAATACAGCCTGTATAGGGGAGTATTCCTGTTAATCCTATAACAAGTATTTTTGAAGCGCTTTCTCTGACTCTTGAAATAAGGGATTTTCCCATTTTTTTATTAAGAGTATATTCTATTTAAATCTTTCTATTTTTACCACTCTTTAAAAGTTATTCTTATGGAGTGTAAGATGTGCTGTTCAGGCGACTCGGGGAGTAAGTTTAATAAGAAGTTTTTTTTCTTGGAGTTATGAAAAGAGCTGTGCGAAGAAGAGCGAGGAGGGGGCAGTTCCAGATGTCCTTTGGGGTGATTTTCTCGATTATCCTGATTATTGCATTTATTTTTGTTGCTTATATAGCCATAAGGCATTTTTTAGAGTTAAAGGATTGCGCGCTTGTTGCAAATTTTTATGATTCTCTTGAGGGTGAGATAGATAATGTGTGGAAAAGTCAGTCTGCTGACCAGATGTTTTCCTCTCCCCTACCGTCGGGAATTGATTATGTGTGTTTTGCAGATATGACTCGGCCTGAGAGAAATGCTCCTTCTGGTGTTTATACTGCTTTGCGTCGAAATCTTGTTGTTCGGCATAATACTTTTTTGTATCCTTCTGGGAAGAGTTGTGGGCTGGCGTCGAAGGAAGTTCTCCATTTAGATATTCAGAATATTACAAGGAATAAGAATCCCTATTGCATTGCGAGTGATGGGAAAGTTGAGTTTCGCATCGAGAAGGGATTTTATGATGCTTTGGTGAAGATAAAATAAGATAAGACTTTAGGTATGTTTTATATTAAAAACAATTGTTTTTATATAAAAACGATAGTTTTATAAAGATAAAAATTAATAACAATACATGAGACCTATTAAAGATGAAATATCGGCAAGATGCAGGAACTAAAATTCATCAAACTCACTCAATTTTTTCTGGAGAATCCTTATACAGAGGTTTATCTTAGAGAGCTTGCAAAAAAATTAAAAATAAGTCCCTTTGGGGTAAAAAAATATGCTGAGCTCTTGATTAAAGAAGGGCTTATTCTGGAAGAGAGAAAGGCGAATTTAAGATATTTCAAAGCAAACTCAAATAATCTTTTTTATAGGAGATTAAAGGTTTCTTTGAGTATTAAACATTTGTTAAGCTCTGGGCTGGTTGAATTTCTTAAAGAGCATATAGCAAATCTTTCCTCTCTTATTTTATTTGGTTCTATGGCTAAGGGAGAGGATGATGGGAAAAGTGATATAGATATTTTGATTATCGGTAAGGAAAAGCATCTCAACCTGGGAGCATTTGAGGAAAAGCTTGATAAAGAGATAACACTTCACTTTTTTAGCTGGAGTGAATGGAATCATAAGGCAAAAGAAGACAATCCTTTTTATTACGAGGTTATAAGCCATGGAATTCCTTTGTATGGGGAGCTTCCCTTAACAAAATGGAAATAAGAAATGTAGAAGATTGTTTTAGATTTCGATTATTGAGAAGAATAAATCCAGATACTGATAAGTCTAAAAAATCTTTGGAGATTGCAAAAAATAGATTCGTGCGTGCAAAAGAAGCTTTGAAACTGAAAATATTTGATTTTGCGATTCTAGAGTCTTATATGGCAATGTTTCATGCTGCGCGTGCTCTCCTCTATAAGGACGGGATACAAGAGAAAAGCCATTATGCTGTTTATATTTATTTAAGGGAAAAGTATTCAAATAAGATTCCACTTCCTGTAATAAGCCTGTTTAATATTCATAGAACTGAAAGGCATGATGCAATGTATGGATTAGAATATAGGCCTGAGGAGAATGATGCAAAGATAGCATTAAAGGATGCCGGGGATTTTGTGAAGGAGATTGGGAAGGTTGTGATATGAAAAAACGAATCTACATTGTAACACGAAATACAGGAAAATTCTTAGCAGCGCAAAAAGCATTTTCACAATATGGAATAGAAGTTAAGGCTATAGATAAAGAATATCCGGAGATTCAGGCGGATACGAGTATCGAGATAGCTCGCTATACTGCTCTTCAAGCTGCAAAAGAATTCAAAGTTCCTGTAGTGAGAGAAGACCATAGCTTATACATTCATGCTCTAGGAAAATTTCCCGGGCCTTATACAAATTATTTTGATAGAAATATCCCTGTGGATAAACTCTTGGAGTTACTCGAAGGCTTGAAGGACAGAACAGGACATTTTGAAATTACAGCAACGTATGCGAAGCCTGATGGTACTTCTAAGGATTTTGTATTTCAAGTTCCTATAAAAATATCAAGAGAAGCGAGTGGGAAGCGGGGAAATTGGGATAAAGTATTAATGCTTGGGGATAGTGATAAGACTTTTGCTGAAACCAAGGAAGAAGAGAATGTTGATGTTTGGAATAAAAATTATCTTGCCATTGCGCAGGAGATTTTGAAGGAGTAAAATGTCTATAAAAATTTTAAATCTCAATTTATGGAATTATAATGACTTTGAAGCGATAAAGAGCTAGAAAAAGTTGCAGAAAAGTTAAGATACAAGAATGATGAAGATTGACAAAAGAGTATTTGGGTTTATTTAAAATGAATGTCCGTAATATTTATAAGAAAATAAAAGCAGAAAAATATCTTTTGAGAGTAAGCTACGATAAAAGGTCAAAAGGCAGACCTGCATGGATTCAAATAAAAGGTCTTCCGAAAGGTGTAACTTTTATCTCTGTCCATCTCGGTAAAATGGGAAGGGAAGGGAGACGCATTCAATTTTACAAGACTTACTTACCTTCTGGATTATTTTTGCCTCTAGATTACACGAAGGAAGAAATGCAAGAATATTATAATAAATTTGCAGAAACATACGATCAAGATATTAGAAAGCATGAGCAAAATATTAGAGCGGCTCACTTCTTGCTTAGGAATCTCAAAAAATATATCCAAAAAGGAAAAATACTCGATTTGGGAGCTGGTACGGGACTCATTACTGGAATTTTTGTTAAAGCTGGATTTTTTCCAGCTACATTAGTTGATTATTCTCAAGGTATGCTTAATAGGGCAAAAAAGAAAAAAGGACTTGAGGGATGCACATTTATCAAAGCCGATATCAGAACACTTAGTCTCAAGGGACAGTTTGATGTTATCTTGAGTTTTTTTTCCTTTGCGAGTTCAAGTTACTTTAATAGCGAAGAGTTAGATCATATCCTTGATATTGCTCATAAGCATCTTAAAAAGAACGGAGTGATAGCCATTCTTGGTCATTTTGGAGCAGATCTCTTTGAAAAGAAATTCAAAACAAAAGAAAAAGGAATCTATGTTTTAAACGAGAAAAGTAAGTTCTATACTGATTATTTTATTGGGGAAAAGAAATGAATACCAAAGCCTTTGAATTCAGTTTTGCATGGATGTTTGCACTCTTAGTAGGAGCTGTGATCCTCTTCCTTGCTGTTTATGTTGCAACGGGAATTTTGCGGGGGGGTTCTTATGAGAGAGATACTGAGATAGCGAAGGAGTTGACGATTTTGTTTGATCCTTTTGAGACAGGTTTTGCTGAGTCAAAGGCAAGCATGATTACTCTGCCCACTGCTTCTCGAATCTATAATGACTGCTCCTCTAAGGGAGTTTTTGGATCTCAAATTATCTCCTCCTCGCAGCAAACATTTGGGAAATGGAGTGATCCTGGAGGGGATATTCGAGTTAACAATAGATATGTCTTCTCCAGAGAAATTGAGGAAGGGAAGAAACTCTATCTCTTTTCTAAGAATTTTGAAATGCCATTTAAAGTTGCTGAAATGATTGTGCTGACTTCGAGGAAATATTGCTTTAAGAATTTACCGAATGATGTTGACGATCCTCTTAAAAATTTGAATCTTGAGAGTATTGAGTTCGATACTTGCTCTATCGGGAGTGTTATTGTGTGCGCGCATCCTGAAGCATGCGATGTACAGATTAAGGATTTATGCGGAACAGGAGTGCCTTGCGACGAGATCTTTGAGTATGGCTATGTTCTTCGAGCTGGGAAAAGAATGTATTATCGGGGAAATCTTCTCTATGCAGCAATCTTTTCAAGTCCAGAGCTTTATGAATGCAATGTAAAGCGATTGGCAAAGCGGCTTGAGCAATTAAGTCTTCTCTATAAAGATCAAAATACTTTAGCACGAGGTTGTGGGAATGTTATTGATGGGCCTCTCCTTCAGCTGTCGAGAAATGCGGCAAGTCTTACCGGGTCAGATGATTTAGGCGCACTGTGGGACGACGCGCAAGTCTTGGAGGGAATTCATGATCGCTTAAATGAGAATTGCAGGATTTGGGTAAAATGAGGCTGTGTGGACCAGGTTCATCAATCTCTTCAATGAAATTTCTCGCAGATACGTACAAGGATGGAAGAGATTATAGAGAAAACTTGAGAAATTTTTTTGAAGAATACTCATTGCTCGCTGGCATAGAAACCTTTAAATATGGACAAGTGTCCATTATAATGGACAAGTGACCATGAAAAAGGACAAAATTTTAGAAGTGTTTATACGGAAGCCGGAGGAGGCATTTCATGTGAGGGAATTAGCGAAAATCCTGGGAAAATCCCCCACTACTATTTCTCAGACTTTGAAGTCTTATGTCAAAAAAGGTGTTCTTATTTCTG
>CAYJRI010000074.1:0-5587 GCA_964372435.1 Candidatus Woesearchaeota archaeon
GGCAATTCCTCACTCTGCTTGAAAGCAGAGGTATCCTTGCCGTTGATGTAATGAATAATAAATCAGTACGACTCCAGATTCTTCAATATCTTCATGATTATTTTGATATAAAGCATAAGAAAGTTATAAAAAAGGGAAGGAAGGTGAAAACAGAAGCAGATATCCTCCAAGAGATTCAAGATTTTTTTTCACTTGTCAAGAAAGAAGGGGTTGAAGTAAGGAAAGATTTGAAGGAAAAGATTACTGCCCTCCAAGGAAAGCCTGATGAGAGAAAAATGCAGCAGATTATAGAGGAGCTTGAGAATTACTCAAATGCGAATGAAGATGCAATTCTACAGCACTTGATAAAGCTTTTAGAGGTATTTGAGCAGGAAAGGGATAAACAAAAGAAGAAAGAAATTTTAATTAAGATCGAGGATTTTGTTTATGGAATTACGAGCAATGAACATTTGGAGGTGAGTTGGGATCTTTTTGCATTCTTGCAGGAATGTTTTTTTATTTATTACAATCATCATGAAAAGAAGGCTGAGATTGAGTATGGAAGTGATGCTAAGAATGATCGAGAGATAGAGCAATCAGTGCTGGAGAAGATTGCTTTTTTGAAAGAAGTTGTGCAAGGATAGCGTGATGTACAAATCCTTATAAAGTTGTTTGCTTTTTTTTCAAGATGGTTTTAGAGCATCCCATGATGTTTTATTACGAAACTGCGCAATTGCTTGGCATCTCTGATAGCGAACTCTGCGAAAGACTTCTCCCTGTTTATTACCGCCCTGATAGCTTGTATGGAATTTTTCCAGAGCAACCGCATCAACTTTTTCAGTATTCTGTGAGAAGAAATGGCTTGATGCTGATTGCTGCGCTTCCTGCTGGGCTTGATGCTGGTGAGACTCTTGTTAAGAGTTTAAAGGATTTCAAAGTTGCTACGATGGATTCTTATTTTGCTCTTGAAGGAAGGGGATTTTTAGGGATGAATGTAAGAGATGGCAAAATTCTGAAACCGCATCTTTATCGTGGGATATTCCCTCGAGATGAAGCTCTTCTTACAAGGCTTGAACCTCTCTTTGCTGAAGGAGCACCGTATGAGCCTGCCTTGAAGTGGATGCTTGAGGAATATGCTGGAAGGCACCACGATGGCAGTTAAGTTTAAAAGCAATCTCTGGTTTTCTCATCTATAGCGGGGTAGAGCAGCCTGGAGTGCTCGCGGGGCCCATAACCCCGAGGTCGCATGGTTCAAATCCTGCCCCCGCTATTTTTTCCTATGGTAAAAAAAGTGGTTAGAGAGAAAGAGAATATCAAGAATATCCCTAATGCACTTACGCTCTTTAGATTTTTAGCTACTTTTGTCATGGCGTATCTGATTCTTGCTGATTTTGATCCGAAAACTGTTGTTATTTTTTATGTTGTCGCAGCGTTGACTGATAAGCTTGACGGAAGCTGGGCAAGGGCTTTTCATTCAGTGACGAAATTTGGTGCGAAATTTGATATTGTTGCAGATAGGGTATTTTTTGGAACAACGATTCTTTGCTTGATTATCTACAATTTGTTTATTAATCCTGGAGGAAAAATTTATATCCTTGCGTTGTTTTTGATTATGACCAGGGAAATGGTTACTTTGCCGGCATGGCTCATGAGAGGATTCAAGATCCCAAAAGCTAAATTCATTGGAAAATTAACAACAGTTTTTCAAGGGATTGCCATTGCTCTCATTATCCTTCGTTGGAAGGGTATGATTTATTTTGCGATTGCTACGGGAGTTATTGGTATTTTTTCTGGAAGGCAGTATTTTAATGATATCCTAAAAAAACGAAAAGTTACTTAGAACCAGGGGTGATTTTTATTCTCTCTTCGAATGTATAGGATAGAGTTTGATAAAGTATAAATATGGGGGAGTCATTCTTGCTACATGACTGAGGACTATAAAAAAAGTCTTTTCAGACAACTTCTTGGAAAATATTTAGAGAGTAGATATTTTAAAGATAATGTTGTCGCTCAATACCCTACACAAAAAAGGCTTGAAATGGCTTTGGCTGATGTGGGGGAATTAAGTAAAGCTGCTGGGGGGGAATCTGCTGGTACCTGTGTCTATTTGGAAGGATTAATTCAGGGTATGGAAATTGTCGTGAGGAGTTTAGATACACTGCGAGAGAGAGGTACTCAATTTTTAAGTGAGATTGAAAAATATCTTGGAGGATTAACTGATGGGATAACTTTCTATCCTGAATTGCAGGAAGTATCAAAAGTGACTGCGAGAGGTTCTGGAGCAGAAAAAGTGATTCATATTCCAAGAGGAGGACATCTTAAAAAAATTGAGACCTCTAAAGTAAGGCATGGGGATATTGTTGCTTTGGGTATACCTGCTGGATCAGTATATACACTGACAAGAAGACTAAAGATTCAAAAAGAAGGAACGAGAAAAGCGGGTGTTTTTTATTTTCCAACGCCAGAGCAATATGAAGCGTTAAGGAGATATGGTGAAGAACGGCTAGGAAGATTAAAAGAAAAAGCAAAGAGTAGAAAGAGGAGAGGATAGGACGAATATCCATCATTCTCGTCACTCATAATGATCGTAGAGCACTAGCTTTCCTTTCTCATCTCTCAGGAAGAGGGCATCTTGGTCATCATTCCAAATAGATGCGCATTTATCCTTGTTTTGGAAGAAGAGAATTATTTCTTCTACAGTTTTTTGGTCCTTGCCTTGGCCATTATAGACTTTTAATCTTTGGTCTTCTCTGACGATTACTTCTTGAAATGTATAACGATGCGATGCAGCATCTTTCAGCGTCCATTGATCGAGATTGCAAGAGAAAGGGCATTGATTTTCTAAGGTTACAGACTCTTTTCCTGGTTGGCAGTCATCCTCTCCCCCGGTTTCAATTCCGCTCAGTACAAGGCATAATGAGCAAGGATGGATGCTTTTTTCCCAGATTTCTCTCTCTTCTCTTCGAGCTTGTTGTTCTGCTTCTTTTAATTTTTTGGAATATCTTGAATTTTGATATGAATAGAAATTTGCAAATCCTTCTTTGAGGAGGAGTTCGTTCATGAATTCGTCTCCAAGGAAAACATATCTCAAGAGCCTTCCATATTTGTCTTTGTTCTCCTTTCCTTTTTCAAGAAGAACTTCTTTCCCCTCAATTTTGTTTTTGAGGAATGCTTTTGCCTCTTCATAGGAGGGTTGGTTTTTTTCAGGGGTGTTGATGTCAAGGAGTCTTACTTTGGCAGATGTTCCTTGAATATTGACTTCGATGGTATCGCCATCAATAACCTTGGTTACATTGGCTTTTTCCTCCTCATCTAAGGGGAAGGTCTGATGGTAAGCATAAGAGAAAAGGATGACTGTTGTTATCATGAGGGAGAATATCAAAAGCCGAAATTTTGTCTTCATCGTATGCGCAAGAGCATATTCTTTTTAAAGATTCATTTTCTTGTCAACAATCTTTAAAAATGCATATTCCTTGTAGGGAATGTGGGGGGGAGTATGCCTTACATAAAGAAACTTGTATTTGATGGATTTAAGTCTTTTGCGCAGGAAATAGAGATTCCTTTCGAAGATGGGATGAATGTCGTTGTTGGGCCTAATGGATCTGGGAAGAGCAATATTGTTGATGGGATCTGCTTTGTTCTTGGAAGGTTAAGCATGAAGAGCATGCGGGCTGAAAAATCAACTAGCCTTATCTTCTCAGGCAGTAAGACGAAGAAAGCTGCTTCAGAAGCTGCTGTAAGGCTCATTTTTGATAATGCAGACAGGGGATTTTCTCTGGATGCGAATGAGGTTATTATTGAGAGAATCGTGAGGGAGAATGGGCAGGGAGTTTACAAGATTAATCATGAAGTAAAGACGAGGCAAGAGATTCTTGAGATGCTTGCATCTGCTGGCATTGATCCTCATGGATTTAATGTCATTCTTCAAGGAGAGATCTCGAGTTTTGCTCAAATGCATCCTGAAGAGAGAAGGAAAGTCATTGAGGAGGTTGCTGGAATTTCTGTCTATGAGACTCGGAAGGAAAGATCTCTGAGAGAATTAGAAAAAACTGAAGAGAAACTGAAAGAAGTGCATGCGATTTTGAGGGAGAGAACGAGCTATTTAAGGAATTTGGAAGAGGAGAGACAGCAGGCTTTGAAATTCAAGCAGGCTGAAGAGACTATTAAGAGATGCAAAGCCTCACTGTTGCATAAGGATGTTGAGGAAAAAAAGAAAGAAATTCAGCGACTTGAAGAGGAACTTGAGAAGTATCAAAAAGCCCGAGAGAAAATCAGGGGAAATGCTGAAAAAATTCAGCAGGAAATAAAAGGGATGGAGGATAAAATTAATGAGATAACTACACATATTCAGACTTCTTCGGGAATTGAACAAGAACAACTGAATGAGGAGATCACTAATCTCAAGGCAGGAATTGCAGGCCTTACTGTCCGGAAAGAAAATCTGGATACACGATTGGCTGAAATTCTCCGTAGGCGAGACGAGTTAAAGAAGAATATTCAGGAGTATGAGCGCGAGATTGAAGATTTAAAAAAGAAATCTCCCGTAGTTGCGCGGAAGCAGGAAGAACTTCGGAAGAAGAAAGAAGAGTTTGCGCAGGTTGAAGAGCGAAGAAAGAAGCTGTACAGCATGGAGCACGACCTTGCATCTCTAAGGGAAAGGATTCGGGATAAACACAAATCCATTGAACGGATTAAACATGAATCTGAAATGACTGTCAAGCATCTCGAGCTCTTGCATAAAGAGGTCTCGGAAAAGGATTTTGAAAGCTGCAAAAAAAGCATTCTTCAACTCCGAGAGAAGATCTTTCAACATCGATCTGAAACTGATCAATGTGTTGAGAAAAAGTTTGATCTCGAAAAAGGGATTTCTATCAGAAGCAATGATATTCAAAGGCTGGAAAAAATCAAGCAAGATGTATCGAAGATTGATATTTGTCCGCTGTGCCAGAGCAAGATTTCAGAAGATCATGTGAAGCATGTCCTCGACGATGCTCACAAAAAGATTCAGGCATTTACGGAGGAGATACATGATGCTCGAGAGCATATTACCCATCTGCAAAAAAAAAGAGAAGAAATTCTTCAGACATTGCGGGAGGCAGAGCAGACTCTAGGAAGTAAACAGAATGAGCTTCTGAAATTACAAAATATTGATGCAAAAAGAGAGTACCTAAAACGATTGGTACAGGATCAAGCGAATATCGAGAATGAAATTAAAGATTTAGAGAAAAAGAAAAAACATACCGAAGGGGAGATCAATAACTTAGACCAGGTGGAAGCACGGTATGACAAAGTCATGCTAGAGATTCAGGAAATATCTTCTTTGAATGAAGGAAATATTGATGCGACTACTCTCTATAAAGAGCGCGAATTGGAGAACATCAAAAATATTATCAAGCGAAGCTTTAAGGATGAGGAAGAGATTGTAAGGAATAGAGACGAGAGCGCTGGAGAGCTTTCAGTGAAACAAGAACTACTACAGAAAAAGGAGAAGGAGACCGAGGCGCATGCTAAAAAATTCAAAAATCTATATGATGACAGACTTACTATGAAAAGAACCATCCATGAGAGAAATACTCAGCTCATGTTGGTACAGCAAGATTTGAGAAGT